>JBKJZK010000308.1:0-4699 GCA_046715215.1 Nitrospiraceae bacterium | reverse complement strand
CTGCCGGATCACTTCCGTCGGCAGCTGCGGCTCCGCGAGCTTTTCACGGTTCTGGGTTTGGACCTGAGCGATGTCCGGATCGGTGCCGATCTCAAACGTCAGTTTGATGGTCACATGCCCGTCATTACTGCTAGTAGAGTCGAAGTAGAGCAGGTTGTCGATGCCGGGGAGTGTGACCTCGATCGGCCTGGCGACGGCTTCGGCTGCGACTTCCGCGCTGGCGCCGGGATAATCCGCATCGATCTGCACGACCGGTGGGGTAATCTCTGGAAACTGGGCGATCGGCAAAAACTGCAGCGCGAGTAATCCCATCACGACAATGATGATGGAGACCACCGACGCAAGGATCGGCCGGTCGATGAAAACGTGCGACGTCACAAATGATCCTTCTTATTGAGGCGTGGAGGGAACTGAATCCGTGGCCGGTGCATTTGTCACGGCCCAGGGAACGGCCTTCACCGGCGCACCGGGACCAATCTTCATGAGCCCGTTCACCACAACGCGATCACCCTGATTCAGGCCTCGGTCGATGAGCCACTGGTCCCCTTTCCAGTCGGACGCGGCCACGTCTCGAATTTGGATCTTCTCGTCCTGGTTGACCACATAGACAAAGGGACCCTGGGGACCTTGCAACACGGCGCGTTGAGGAATGAGGATCGCGTCCGTCTTCGTATCGCCGGTGAATCGCACCTTCACAAATTGTCCCGGCAGGAGGGTACGCTGCGGATTGGGGAACGTGATTCTGGTTTGACGTGAGCCGGTTTCCATTCGTAAACTTGGCTCCAGGAGATCGAGGACCCCTTCATGGGGATAAGCCGTGCCATCCATGAGCGTGAGCTGGCCTCGTAACTGGTAGACCCCTGGGTGGTGAATTTTCTTCGATTCGATGTCCCTCTGCCGTTTGAGGATGAAGGTCTCCGACACACTCACCACGACATACATGGGATCGACGCGATGGACGACCGTCAACAAATCCGTCTGCGCCGAAACCAGGCGCCCTTCATAATAGCGGCTGCGTTCGATCAGACCGTCGATGGGGGCAGTGATCAGCGTATTGTCGAGATCAAACTGTGCTTTGATCAACTCTGCCTTCGCACCCTGCAACAACGCCTTCACGGCAAGATCACCGGCCACGGCATCGTCGACGTCCTTCTGGCTGACGGCCTGCTCCTCCAGAAGCGGTTTGACGCGGGCCAAGTCCTGTCTCGCTTGCACAAGCCGCGCTTCGCCCTCGGCAATCTTGGCTTTCGCGATCGCCACGGCCGCTTTGAACGGAACCGGATCGATCTGATATAGACGATCGCCTTTTTTCACATCCCGCCCTTCCGAGAACAGCACCGCTTTCAGGAGGCCGGTCACTTGCGAACGGATCTCCACCGGGCGCGAGGCCTCGGCTTGCCCGATGAATTCCGGTTCGTCCGGAATCGTCTGCATGGCGACGGAGATCACCTCGACCTGCGCCACCTGCTGGGCCGGCGCTGAACCGGCTTCCTGCTTGCAACCATTCAGCCCTGCTATCGCAGACAATGTAAGCAAGACCGCAGCAAATCCAAATGATTGAGTCACTGAAGAAGCCATGGTGATGTGCTCAGTAATCTCCTACGTCCAGCAAGTTCGCCTCGCACAGCGAGGGAGCCATTCTACCGATGGGGTGAGACGGGCAGCAAGCCCATGACCGGCAAGATCGAAAACAGCATCGTAAAAATGAAGACCATGAATAACACGGCCTGCCCCATGATGTGTACCCCTCCTTAGTTTGCCTTGTCGTGATCGGAGCACGATGCATCGATTCGACCAGACCCCGTTATTTCCTCAACGATACACCTGATCAAACAGCCTGCCGCGCGAAGTTCCGCGCCTTGTTGCCACATTTTTGTCAAGAGCGCCTTGCCGTCAGCGTCCATAAACGTCACCCCGGTCAAGTCGACCACGGTGCGGTCCTTTGGATTCGCCACCCCCAAACGCCAGCACGTACCGAGTTCCTCCACCCACGGATCTGCCAGGCGTCCTTCAAGCATGAAGGACACCGATTCCGATGCCGCATCTCGTCGTTGGGTGATCTTCAGCATGTCGTGTTTCCCTTGCTCCTCTTGGCCAGGATAATGGCAAGGGCCGTTCCAGGAACGCCAATCGACCATGACCGTCTAACCTGTTGAAAGAACGAGGCGATCTTTAAGTACTGTCAACTCAAAGAGCTTGACTGACGAGGGTGTTCCGCCGATATCCCGGCACACGCCGAACCATCGGCAGGAGTTGAAAGAATGGACTCCGAGTTACTGCGACCACCCCCCTCAATCTTGGCATTGCGCGTAAACCCGAGCGCGGGCAAGAGCATTTCATAAGACGGTCGTGCCGCCGCAACGTTGCGCACCCGGAGACATGATTTCGTGGAGCAATTCTCCCACCATCGTGGCGATGACTCCGGCATCATCAGGCTGGGCGTGATCGATGCGAATAGTCATGGGACGAGCCGATCGGAAAAGTAGAATATCCCATGTTGAACGCTCTCTGCTAGTTTTGGCTGACGGCCTCA
This sequence comes from Nitrospiraceae bacterium, assembly GCA_046715215.1. Classification (GTDB taxonomy): domain Bacteria; phylum Nitrospirota; class Nitrospiria; order Nitrospirales; family Nitrospiraceae; genus Palsa-1315. The sequence continues at coordinate 2,166 of JBKJZK010000308.1, read as the reverse complement.
CGACCACCGGTGCTGACAGCACCGGCTTCGATATAGATATGCCTGATGTCCGGGTATTGGTTGCGGATGTTCTTTTCCAGACGATCTACCGCCTCCTCTACTTCCATTGCCGACAACTGTTTGTGGAACTCAATATTCATCGTGAGCAATATCGTGTGTGGACCGAAATGCATCGTGAGTGGGTTCATCACCTTTTTTACTCCCGGATCCGCTTCCGCCAGCGTTCGGATACTCTCCAATGTTTGCGGGTCAGCGCCTTCGCCCACCAGTAACCCTTTGCTCTCGTAAGCTAAAAATATCGCCATCGTGGACAGAATCACGCCAATCAAGACCGAGGCGGCGCCATCCAAATAAGGATTATTGAAATAATGCGCCAGGAAAATTCCCACAAAGGCGACGATCAAGCCGAGCAACGCGGCGGCATCCTCGAACAACACGGTAAAGGTCGTCGGGTCTTTGCTCGTTTGAATCGCCTGCCAGATGTTTTGTTCTTCTCCCTTGAGAGCTTGAAACGCGCGAAAGGCGATGACAAACACAATGCCCTCAAAGACCGTCGCCAGGCCCAGCACAACGTAGCTCCAAGTTGGATCTTCCAAAGGGCTTGGGTGAATCAAGTGAAGGATGCCTTCGTAGATAGAGATGCCCCCGCCGACACCGAAAATCAGAACCGCGACAATCAAAGCCCAGAAATACAGTTCCTTGCCGTAACCAAAGGGATGTGTCGCATCGGCCGGCTGTTTGCTCTTGTGGATACCCAATAACAAGAGTCCGCCGTTGCCGGTATCCACCAGCGAATGAATGCCTTCCGAGAGCATCGCGGAACTGCCGGTGATCGCCGCCGCCGCGAATTTCATACTCGCAATGGCTAAATTTCCGCCAATCGCCGCATAAATGGCGATCTTTGATCCTGATGCCATAAAATATTAGCCTGACAAAATAAGCCGATCACTCCTCATACGGTTCCTTCGTTCGCGGAGCGTTGGGGACTTGTTCATCAAGCGACTGACGATACCTCACGCAGCCTTGAATGAACTGCGGCCAGTCCGGGACTGTAGGAACTGGATCGGTCTTCTCCGGCAGCAAACCCCACAGTGCCGGGTGATGCCAACACAATTCATGTCCGCTACTGTCGCGATGCTGCCGGATGCCTTGTCGGAGTCTCTTGGCTTCTTCAATAAGTTGCTCGCGCGACATCCGTTCTAGGTCAGTATCCATGGGGCTCCTCCTCAAACTTTCCCAGACCACCCGACGGGCAACGTCGATATGAACGCTCCGCGTCAACGGCGCACGTCTGCAAGGGGTTGTTGGACGGTCACGACTATACCAGAATGCCAACTCACCTACTTCCGAGTGAAGGCTGCGGCACGTCAAGGCCGTCAACCTTGGACGAGTTGTGAGGTGGCCCATGCTTACCAGGACTCGGTATCTAGATGTTTCTCGATCAACTTGAGGCCCACCACATCTCGATAGAACTGAACGGTGGCCTCATAGAGATGAGGGGGAACATCGGGCGGACGCCGCTGAATCGCAGGTGTCCTCCGAATCTGTGGCGATGCCGGACGGCCAACCTTGGATGGAGGCGCGTTTCATTATGAGTGTGACGGTATTCACCGTGATCGGTTCGCCCGGCGCTGTGCTGCGACAATCAGGAGTTTTCCATCTACTCCGAGGATATTGCCTTGGCATCCTGCTCGCTTTTGGACAAGACGTCCGTATTCAATACGGTTACCCTAATCCTATGCGCTGAAGTGTCCGTGAAAAAGAGCATCCGGGTCGTATGTCCGGCGAAGCGACTGGAGGCGTTGCCAGTTCGTTCGCGCGAAGGACCGTTCGGCGCGCGCCGGCTCTGCCACGATGTCGGACTCGCCCACGTAATGGCCCACCGCAAACGGGTCCAGTGCCGCTATCGTCTCGCGATGCCATGCGGCTTACGGCATCATCCTCCGGCCGCTCCCAGATCGCATAGCACAGGAGTAATGTCCCGGCGGTCATCGAGAATGCGGCATCGGGTAGCACGGCAGCACGACCCTCGACTCCGGTGGAAAACGCGCATGCCGCCAGTGACTTCGGTGACGGCGCGTGCAGGAAATAATCGCGCACCGTCGCGAGCTGCTGCGCGGGCGGGGAGTCCGACCAGAGCGTATCGGCCAGGTAGCGGTGGCACTC
>JBKJZK010000307.1:0-1369 GCA_046715215.1 Nitrospiraceae bacterium | reverse complement strand
CCCTAGGACGTGGCCCACGAGAATTAAGTGGCCGGTCGACGAGACGGGTAGAAACTCTGTCAGTCCCTCCACGATACCCAAGATTGTGGCGAGACCAGGACCCCATTCGCTCATGCGCTGTCTTTCTGAAATACGTTGCTTCCAGACGGTGAGTCTCGGGCATATTCACAAAGTGGTGACAGTCCGTCAAGCAGACAGACGAATCGCCGCAGACCCTCATGATGATCGGTCGCGGCTGAGGACCCGCAATCGGTTGACAAAATGAATGGCATGGCATACATCCAACAATATACATTGGTGTCGTGGTGCCCTCTCATACCGACAGGCCTGTTGGATAAAGAGCGGTGGCCGACATCTGTTGCAGGACCCACGCTCAGTGGGATGGGAGGTTCGCATGAAATCAGGGTGGATGGCGGCGGTCGTGATGATCGGTGCAGTCGCAATGGTCGGCTGTGTCAGTCAAAAGAAATATGAAGAGGCGATGGTCGACGTCGATTCGGCCAAGTCCGAGTTGGCCCTGGCCCGCTCGCAAAAGAATGCTTTGGAGCAGCAAGTAAAGACGCTCAAGGATCTCAATGTGAAATTCGGGAACGAAGCCCAGGTCGCCCACGACGAGCTTGAGCGCATTCAACATGGCCGTGACAAGGAACGCGGCAGTGTCGAAGGTCGGACCAAGGAACTCGAAGACCGTGTGAAGCTGCTTTCCTTCCAGAATCGGGCTGTGCGTCATGAATACGAGGATGTGAAGCGGCATAACGAAACGCTCAAGGCCTTGGTTGCTCGCTATCAGAAAGAGTTGAAAGATCAGTCACGTTCCGTGACAGGAACCTCGGCACCTTCCTTGCCCCCCTTGAGTCCCGCTCCCTCAGGGACGCCCGCTCCTCCGGCGATGAATGCCCCTCAGCCCATGTCTTCCTCCATGAATGTCAATAAGGCGTCAGCCGGCGATATGGTGCTGGTGCTTGGTCTCTCCAAAGACGTGGCAGACCGCATTGTGACGAATCGTCCGTATCGTGTGAAGGGCGAGTTGGTAGCCAAGAACGTGGTGCCCAAGGAAACCTTTGATATGATCAAGGAGCGCATCAGCGTCAGTCCCTAGTCAGATCCATAGCCCGGGGAGTCTGACAGGCCGTCCGCCGATTGGCGGACGGCCTGTTCGTCTTTCTAGCAGGATGCTGAAAAAGGGGGATGGGGTAACTGGGACGATCCCCTTGCTCGCGCAACGCGCGGCCTCAGAAGGCCCTCGTTGGACGCGCGCAGTTGGAATCATCCCACCCACCCCTTATAAAGTGACAGCTCGCTGCGGCCTTGCTGGGACAAGGCGCGTTCCTTGGGAGAAGAGGCTGTCTTGGCAGACTCAGGACGGGCG
>JBKJZK010000306.1:0-3500 GCA_046715215.1 Nitrospiraceae bacterium | reverse complement strand
GCGAGAGCCAGCAAGCCCTCATAAGCCTCGCGAGCCGTGGGCCCGGCGTTGGAAGAAAAGGTGGCTTCCAGTTCTACGGCAATGTCCCAGTCTGAGCCAAGCTCAACTTCAGCTCGTCGGAATGTTTCTTGTGCGGCAAGCGCGGCGTCGAATTGCATGTATGGCCTCAAATCTCGTTTTGGTAGGATAGGCGGAGAGGGAGAGGAAGGTCAATGAGTAGGGTGGTGTTGATCTGGACACCAGATTGCAGCGGTCGAGTCGCCAAATGCCAAGGTTTTCCTTTCAATATATCTAGTACCCACCCATGCGCAAACCACAACATCTTGTCCATGCAGTGTCGATTCCGAGAATAGCATCCATCGTATTCACCGCAAAAAGACACTAGGAGAAATGTGAGCCTACAGATAAGCACAACGCTTGTCCACCCGCGGTACGACCCTTCGGGCAGCTCTCTCAATTATGCGGGTCAGTCCACGCGGGCTTTGAAGATATTGATGTAGCTTCGCGTTTTACTTTCCTTCCTGTGGCTCGTTAGACTGTGCCAAATCAATAATGAGCACTGATCCATCTCCCCAGCCTGCAGCAGAACCCGTCTCGACCGATTCCATCGATCGCGTGATCCGCTATCACATCCAGACCAAGCATCATTTCAATCGCTATGCTCGTGCGCTTGGTTATCTGGATTGGGCGAATCAGCCTGATCCGTTTCGGCGGTTTGAGGGAGCACCGCTTACTGCTCTGCCGCTGCTGCAGCCGGATGAAGAACCGGCGTCGCCTCTTTACGATGCGATCTATCAGCCTGGTGCCGTTCCTTGTCAGCCTGTCAGTGTGCGGACTCTTTCTCGGTTTTTCGAATTCGCACTTGCACTGTCGGCGTGGAAGGAGGCAGGGGAGTCGGAGTGGGCGCTACGGAGTAATCCTTCGTCCGGAAATTTGCATCCGACCGAAGGCTATCTCGTCTTGCCACAATTCGCCGGACTCTATCTCAAACCGGGGCTCTATCATTACGCGCCGAAGGAACATGGACTGGAATTGCGCGCAGAGTTTGAGTGTGAACACGTGGCTCGTCTGCTGGCTCCGTTTCCTCCTGGCGCATTTCTCTTCGGTCTGACCTCCGTTCACTGGCGGGAAGCCTGGAAGTATGGGGAGCGGGCGTTCCGTTACTGCAACCATGATGTCGGCCATGCGATCGGAACGGCTCGGATTGCCGCGTCGACATTGGGCTGGAACATGGCGCTGCTCGAGGGCCTATCGCAAGATACCACCGCAATGCTTTTGGGTACTCAGCGCACGGTCGACTTTCAAGATGTCGAACCAGAACATCCGGATTGTCTGGCGGTGGTCTGGCCTGTCGAAGACGTGACGCATGAAGAAATTCCACTGTTTCTCGATCCAAATGTGGTGAAGGATCTCGCTGGATGTACCTGGTATGGGAAGGCTAATCGGCTAAGTCGTGATCATGGCGTACAGTGGGACATCATTGATGAAGTGGCAGAAGCCTCCTGGAAGCTACAGGCTCAGCGATTAATCATTCCTTTGCAGGGTTCCCACGATCAGAAAACCCCTCACCCCTTACCCCTCACGCCTCACGGGTCTCTGGCAGGCCAGATCATTCGTCAGCGGCGGAGTGCTGTATCGTTCGATGGCAAGACATCAATCTCAACGGCGACATTTTTCCACATGATGCAGCTGGTGATGCCTTGTTCTGACCGGCCGCAATTGGATCGACCCATGCCGTGGGATGCCTGGCCCTTCGACCCGGCGATTCACCTTTTAATATTTGTGCATCGCGTCGAAGGACTCAAGCCGGGGCTCTATTTTCTGGTCCGCGATCCGAAGAAGCTGATCTTCATCCAGCAATCCATGAATCCAGAGCTGACCTGGACCCCGGCGCCAGGTTGTCCGCAGGATCTGCCTCTCTACTGGCTGCTTGAAGGCGATGCGAAGAAACTGGCCGTTCAAGTAAGTTGTCATCAGGAAATTGCGGGCGACAGCGCCTTCTCGTTCGGCATGCTGGCCGAGTTCGAGGGGCGCTTGCGGGAAGGGGGATCCTGGTGGTACCCACGTCTCTTTTGGGAGTCGGGGTTGCTGGGGCAGGTGTTGTACCTGGAAGCGGAAGCTGCGGGCGTCAGGGCAACTGGGATAGGTTGTTTCTTCGACGATCCGGTGCATGAGATCGTAGCGGTGAAGGGGCTGAGCCTCCAATCGCTCTATCACTTTACAATCGGCGGACCGATAGAGGATCGGAGATTGATGACGCTGCCGCCGTATGGGCGCGTGAAGCGTGAGGGGGAAGGGGTGAAAGACATGGTGAGGCATGTTCAAGATTAAGAAAAAGTTCACGGGGCCGAAGCTGCCGATTCTCTATAACGGCATTGAGCCCTATACGGAGTTCGATGAGCCGGGGAATGTCTGCGCGATGACCGAGAAGGAGGACCTCGCAGGGGATGCCAAGGTTCTCTCGGAAAGTCATGGGGTGCCGACGGAAACGATGACACAGCTTCTCATAACCGGTGGCTTGTATGTGTAACCACAGGGGACGATCTGAAAAATTGTGAGGCCGAAGGGGGACGTTACTTGGCGAGTTCTTCGTTGATGGCTTGGAGGAGTTTGTCGAGGTCGAAGGGTTTTTCGAAGACGCGCCGGGCGCCGAAGAGTTTGGCCACGTCGAGGAAGTTCTTATCCCCTTGCGCACCGGTCATGGCGATGACCTTCGCGTCGACATATTCCCGCGTCAGTTGTAAGGTGGCTTCGAGGCCGTCGGTTCCTGGCATCAGAATGTCCATGAGGACCAGGTCTACTTTGTTCTGCTGATAGAGAGTCAAGCCCGCCAGACCATCGGGGGCTTCGAGCACACGGTGGTTGGCCCTCTCAAGGACTTCCTTCAGGAGGTTCCGGATCGATTCTTCATCGTCGATAATAAGGATTGTGGCCATAGCATGACGCCTATTGGTTTTTCTGATCTTACCTGTGTTGGGTTCTCCTGTCTAGGGAGAAGTTGATAGGAGGCGATGGTGATGAGGATGGATCGAGCCGCTGCACCTTTGAAGGAACGGTCGCAGGAACCGATGGCTCGACGGGGACGAACATGGTGTGGAGCAACTGCTGCCCGTCAACGGAGCGGACGAAGGAGAGAAACGATTCGGTGAGCGGATCAGGTTGTGTCGCGGTGAGCATGAGGACTGGTCGGCGCAGACGGTACCGCCCATTTTTCACGGTGGCTTCTCCGGGATCGACCTGATCGACCGTCAGTATATGAATGGAAATGCCGTCCTCCTGAGCTTTCAACGCCGCTGCCAATGAAATGTAGCTGACCGTGGCATCGCGGCCGGATACCAGGCTCAATACTTTTTGATCAGAGCGAACCGGGGCCGCGGATGCCGCCATCCGTTCCGTGAGACCCAGAGAATTCTGGAAGCCGGCCGTGAGATTGTTTGCTGACGTGCGAGGAATCACCTCGACTTTGGCTGGGGCGCCATCCAGTTCAGACCAGGTGGTGA
>JBKJZK010000305.1:0-3557 GCA_046715215.1 Nitrospiraceae bacterium | reverse complement strand
ATCCGCGGCTCATCAATCAGGTGTGCGATCTGGCGTTGACCTATGGGTTTGCCGAGCAGGCTCGGGTCATTACCTCCAAGCTCGTCGCTCAGGCCGCGTTCGACCGAAGTAAAGGCGGGATTCTGCCGCTGGCGGCACAACAGGAACTGAGTGCCTTGGCCAACGCTCCGGAAGATGCCGGTGAGATCGATGCCGTTCCTTTGCAACCCAACTCACCGCAGTCGAGGCAGGCACGTCCATCTCCGGAACCCACAGCCACGCATTCGGTCGGCATCCCGGAATCCCTCTATGCGAATGGAGTCGAGATGAGGAAGGAAGGCCGATATAGAGAGGCGATCACTATGTTCGAGCTGGCGGGGAAGAGTCCGTCCTATTGGCTGAAAACCCAGGCGCAGATTGGACTCTGCCACAGGTCTATGGGAGACCAAGGGACCGCGATTCAGGCGTTCCGTGCCGCCTTGAGCGATCAGTCGGCATCTCGGAAAGAGGTTATCGATGTCCAGTATTTTCTCGCACGGACCCTCGAATCGGTCGGGCAGACAGCAGAGGCGACGACCTTATACCGCCGTATTGCTCAAATGAATCCGCGTTTTAAAGATGCTGCCTATCGAGCCAAGGAGTTTTCGTCGAAAACGAAACATCCGATCAATGGCGAGCGGAAGATTGCGAGCAACGGGTCCTGGTTCGGCAATGCCATCGAGAGTTTCAACCAGATTATCAGCGGTCGTAAGTAGTCCGCACTTCTCGTCGTTCGTGAAGCGTGAGCGAGACTAGCAAGGCGTGCGCGACAGGCGCGGCACGAAGGTTCTGAATTCTGAGTTCAAAGTCCAGAAAACCTTGAACTTCGGACCTCGAACTCTCCCTCGTCACGGCTTTCTTATCCGCCTCTAACTCAGAACCCAGAACTCAAAACTTCTTCACCCGTCTCACCCGTCCTGCTTTTCACGCTAGTCTCGCGCGAATAACGAAATGCCTTCGAATATCAGCTTGGTTCCCGTCAGCGATTCCCATCCCATGACGGCAAGAGAATCCTCGACATAGGCCGGAGAACGCATTCCATTTAACACACAGGTGACGCCCGGCGTACTCACCAGGACCCACAAGGATTTTCGTGACAGCGATTCTCTGCGCCTTGTTTCGGGCAACAGGGGATCGAGGACCGCTGACACCGAGGCGTTTTTTGCACGACTCCGTTCAGTGGCTTCTCTGCGGAGCCCGCGCAACAGGGTGAGCAACTGCGGCACATAGCGATCGCGCCAGGCTTCCCATTGCCCAGAGGCCGTTCCGGTCAGATGCCGCGAAAGCGCCTGCATCACTTGATTCACATGCGGCGCGATCATTTGTTGCTCGATCTGCTCCCAATGTTCCAACCCCTGGATCTGGGGCCGCACGCGGGGCAATTCAACGGCCCAGGTGAAGAAGTCGGCCGGGGCCATCCCTTGACTGCTAGGTTGAAGGGACGGGGCAATGGACGTCCGATACTCTTCTTCAAGCGCTGCAACCGTTCGGCATTCTCGATCGAAGTCCACCGGGTCGCCTTCGATCGGAAAGTCTGCCAATCGACGCACGCCGCTCTTTTTCGTCGGCATGGCATTGAGCGGGCGATTGACCAGCATCGCGGTCCCTTCTCGTTGCGCCACTTCCAACACCGTTTCATGCTGATCCATCCCGGTATTGGGCGTCATCAGCGCGCCTGCCTCATAGAGATTCATGGGGCATTGCAGCACCGCGAAGTGATGGCGGTCCATGCCCTGTATCGCAGCGGCAGCTCGCGCCGCGTCGCACATGCGAGAGAGCGACGTCGCCTCGGCATCCGATGAATCTGCCGTGACCGTATTGGACGACAGGCCGTAATAGTGAATCCGTCCCGCGGCCACTTGCGACTCAAAAAACGTGAAGGCCTGTTCAATCCGGCGATAAAAGGCATCGCGCGACAGTGCGAGCTCTCCACCCTCATGATGCGCTGCCTCGGAAAGAAAGTATTCCGGATTGTGCAGCAAACAGACATCGAGGGTGGCCATTCCAAGCCGATCCAGAGACAGTGTGAGTTGATCGGCCAGATACTCCGGGTGGATGCAATGCCAGATGCCCTCACCATATTTGACCATGTCAGGATAGGGGCGCCCGGCCTGTTCTCGTGCCTCCGCCTGTTTCAAGTTGGGCCCTTGCACATATCCGATCTTTGAGACGACGATCACCTCTTCACGAGTCAGCTCACCGCTCTTGATCAACTCGCGTAAGGTAGAGCCCACCAGGCGCTCGCTGTCGCCGTCCATGTAATTCGTCGACGTGTCGATCAGGTTCACACCTTCTCGCAGAGCCCTCTTGAGCGCGTCTCGATGCTCTGACTCCCTCATATCGACGCGATACGTACCGAACCCCAGTCGGGACGTCGTCAACCCGGTGTTGCCGAACCGGCCATACCCATGTTCCATGCGGACGTCATGGCGCGACTGACTCACGAGGCGCGCGGCATATCTGGCTGTCCCTTCGGGACTGGCCGACCCGGGGAACGCCGCTCCTTGCAAAAGTGTCTGTCGGGTTGTCTGATCGGTTCGTCGCGACGCAGACAGCAGCGCCTCGGTGACCTCCCGCGGATCGGTGAGAGGACGCTGACAGGAAAAGTTTCGACAGATGTAGAGTGCCGCCTTTCCCTCCACCAACCCCTTGCCGGCCAGGAGGGGGTGGCCAGATGGCCTGCCTGTTCCATCGCTGGAGGCAATCACGCGATGAGGTAAGAACACCTCGCGCACGGCGAGCTGCAGCGCCTCCAATCCCGGATCGTTGGCCGCTCCGACAAAAGCCAATTCAATCGGCCCTTCCGCCAACAGATCCAGCGCGGCAAGACTCTTGGCAAAGGCTCTCGGATACCGGGCCATCTGGCGGCCATTGGCGCGAATCCCGCCGATCGCTGCTTCGCGCAGATCCTGGCGATCGTAGTGAAACGAGAGTCGGGCGAGGGCTGAGACAGCCACGGCGTTGCCACTGGGCGTCGCACCATCCGCTCCCTCACGCGCTCGGATGATCAGTTTTTCATGCGTCTTCGCGGTAGTGTAGAACCCCCCCTGGTCCTCATCACGAAACGAGTCCATCATCCGCTCTCCAAACTGAAGGGCGGCAGTGAGATATCGTTCCTGCCCACAGGCTTCATAGAGGTCGATCAATCCTTCTGCGAGATAGGCATAGTCCTCCAGTACCCCATCGAGATGGGCTCGGCCTTGCCGCGACGTGCGAAGCAGCGCCCCCTCGGACGTCCGATGTACCAGCAAGAGAAAGTCTGCCGCCCGCATGGCGCCGTCGGTGTAGCGGCTGACCCCTAACACACGGCCTGCCTCGGCCATCGCCGAGATCATCATGCCGTTCCATGCCGTGATGATCTTGTCGTCGAGTCCGGGCGGTACTCGCGCTTGGCGTGCGCGATAGAGGAGGGGGCGCACCCGATGGATCGTCTCGTACAGTTCATCGATGGTGAGGTTCAACTCCTTGGCCACGGCCTCGATGGGACGCAGTCGATTCGGGATACTCCGATGCTCCCAATTTCCCTGGACGGTAATGTC
>JBKJZK010000304.1:0-3558 GCA_046715215.1 Nitrospiraceae bacterium | reverse complement strand
GAGCAAGGCTAAGGAGGGATTGCGTCCCTGGAGGAATTCAATGACTGGGTCGATGGCGTTCAGATAGGCCGGTTCAATCGCGAGCATCTGTCTGGCTTCACCCGGCAATTCATCTTCGCGTTTGCGCACCTGTTCAAACACAGCCTGGAGTCCTGATCGACAAAAGAGCCGGAGCACCATTTCAATGCCGAGGTCGGCTTGAAAGGCTTGAATCCTACGACCACGGAGAAACCCCGTGAGATAAGCCGTGGACGGGTAGGGCGTATTCAGTTGAGTGAGCGGAGGGATAAGGAGCAAGACAGAGGGCGTCGGCATGCGCTCACATACCATACCTCTTTGAACGAATGCCAGGTTCGCGGGTTATGACAATAATAGTGGGAGACTATTGGAATTTTCGGTGCTTCATGCGCTAGTGTATGGGGGTCATCTGAGTGGTTCCTAGAATATGACGGCTTCCTACACCCTGTACAGCGACTTCAACTGTCCGTTCTGTTATGCGATGCACGAACGGCTGCATGAGATGAATTTGCTCGCTCGCTGTGAATGGCGAGGTGTGCAGCATGCGTCGCATCTGCCTCGCCCAATGAAACCTTGGCAGGGTTCGTTGGGCGCTGAACTGCGTCACGAGGTGACGGTCGTGCAGCGGCTGGCGCCAGGTCTGCCCATTGCGCTTCCTCCTGGTAAGCCCAATACGAGACCGGCGATCGAACAAGCGGTGGTACTCCTACTGCGTGATCGATCACATATGATGACGTTTGTGCGTGAGACGTACCGGGCCTTCTGGTGTGAAGGCAGGGACATCTCTGATCCGGGGGTGCTCAGGCAACTGGTCGAGCAGGTAGGAGGCTCACCGGAGAGTATGGGTACGATCAATGGCGAGGCTGGCCAGGTGGCTCAAGAATGGGAAGCGGCCTGGCATGTCACAGGCCAGGCCGGGGTTCCCCTCATTATTTCGCCGGAGGGTGCTCTCCTTGTCGGCTGCGCACCGGTCAAGGAGATTCGACGCTTCATTCAGACTGAATGAACGCGTCAGGTCGAGGTCAAGGCTGAGGTTGAGGGTACAAAATCAGTATTTACTCGACCTTAACCTTGGCCTCAGCCTGTCCGCCATCACGCCACGTCCAGATTCATCACATAGTTCTGCAACTCCCGCCGATGCTCTTCTTCCGTGTTCTTGAGGCTCTCAATCTCCTTGCGAAGTTTCTCCAGTTCGGTCTCCTGTTGGTCCAGCTTCTTGACATAACGATTATAGAGATCGGAGTTCTGCTGGAGCCGCTGCATATTCTCGCGGATGCGAGCATGCTCCGCCGTGATCTCGGCGGTGCGATGGTCTAGGCGCGTCCGTTGGGCGCGCGCGTCGTCCAGCTTACTGCGCAATTGCACCACGCGTTGCAGCGCCTCTTTCACTTTTGGGCTGACTTCCTTCGCTTGCTGGTAATAGACAATCTGGTCGACGCCGCTCTCCATCAAGAGGATCGATTCCTGAATCGGCAGCGTTTCTTTGACGCGGAGCGTCGCGCTTTTCCCTGCATCGACCGCGACGCTTAAGCGGTACAGGTCGCGAGTCCGTTCTGTCGGCTCCTTCGGTTCGGCAAGTTTCCAGTCTGCACGATAGGGTTGTTCGATCAGTACGGTCTTGGCCTTGGCGTCGCGGTTCCTCACGAGATAGGTCCGGTCTTCGACCAAACGACGTGAGATGAGCATCGTGCCCTTCCTCAGCGAAACTGTCGCAAGTTCTTGCGTGCCGCCTTCGAGTTTGGGTTCCACTTCGGTCTTGAGATCGAGGGCATAGCTGATCAGCCGGTCTTGTCCAGGAGGAAGATCCTCGATGCGCGCATCGCCCGCATAGGTCCCGCTGTCGAAGAGCGTGATGGGGCCTTGCATCAAATGAAGGGCTGAGGTGTTTTTCAGCCGATACCCGTTCAGTGGATGTTTCGCATTGACGCTATGATTGTAGAGCGACACCTTCTGCCCTTGGAGCGTTTGGCCAATGATGGGCAGCAAGGCGCTCTGGTGCTTGGCAAGGGTGACGGGCTGGTCGATACGATATTCGAACAGCTCGCCCTTGTCTTCGGCCATTGCCACGGGGGCCACGCCTTCTTCGAATCGACCCATTTCCATCTCGGCGGCGACGGCGGCTGCCGGGGCATTGGCCCGATTACTGGTAGCACCTTGGGCCAACTTGCCGAGCAAACGCTCTTTTTTCATGTCGCTGCGGGCTGGAGGGGCAGAAGCCATCGGCTTGAGTTCGTCCATGGCGTCGCCGTACGTTTGGGGTTTGAGGTTGGCGTAGAGCTCGGGCTGTACGACTGGACGTGGGTTGTAGAGCGGCTGATACAAATCCATCGCGAAGGAAATGGGCCGTCCCGAGACAAGGGAGAGTTTCACGTTGCGCCAGTCTTGCGAGGTCTGATTCTCCACAATGGCCCAGCCTTGCAGATAGGGCACCTTGTCCTCGTCCAAGACGAGTCGGTAGGTGGTCTTCCAGACCGGGGTTTCCGTCAGGTAAGCGACACGGGCCTGGCGGTTTCCGGTGCCGTCGAAGGTAATCGAGACCGTCTTCTTCTGGGCATCGTGATTCGTCGCGAGTGCGGCCAGCGCCTGGTGCAGTTCAGCATTCAAGGCAGGATTGGTCAATTTGATGCGCTGCACGTTCGCCAGCGGGAGTGAGCGGAACCCGTCTTCTGTCAGGAGCGTGACATATTCCTGCTCCACAATACGGTGCTGCGAGCCCTCGCCGATAAACTCTGTTTTCTTCTCCACGCCCAGCAACGTGCCGACGATGGGATTGGGCGCGGTGACTTCGACCGGCTCTCCCCGGACTTGGGTCAGAATCTGCCCGAGGGTCGGATTGCCATTCAGATTGATACCGAAGCTGCCGAGCGTCTTGGTTACGGGATCGTGCGAGCCGTAGGTGATGGTCGAGACTCTGCCGCCGCCGAAGTCCTGCACGACCAGGCTTTTCAGAATGTCGTTGATCTGGTTCGCATGCAGGCGGAGGTCGAGTTGCGTACGGTTGTTTACCGTGCCGTCATGTTGAAAATACCCCACGCCGCTTGAATAGAGCACGACCTTGGAGAGGGGGAGCGTGGCCTCGTCCTCCGCCAGAACAGGCCAGGGGAACAGCAGGAATGATACGAGGATCAACCGCCTCACGAGGGCGTGACCGGAGCGAATCGACCGTGCGCGCATAGAGGCCTCCATCGTAGGGTGTTGCACCAGGCCGGAACGGTCATGGTGATATGACCTATCCTTGTCATGTCGTCAAGAGCCGAATCCTTTCAGCAGTCGGGTGTTGAACACCCTACGGGTCGTCTCGTCTCTTATCCAGAATTGTTCCGCAGTGTATCTCATGATACTGTTCGATCCCATGGGCTACGCGGATGACATTACGATCACACGAATCCTCAAGGACTGCCCTACAATCGCGGTGGTCGGGCTGTCCTCGAATCCAGCGCGGCCTTCTTATCGCGTGGCGGCCTATATGCAGAATCGCGGCCATCGAGTCATCCCGGTGAATCCGAACGAGACGAACGTCCTCGGCGAGCCGGCCTATCC
>JBKJZK010000303.1:0-3255 GCA_046715215.1 Nitrospiraceae bacterium | reverse complement strand
GTGGCATCCGGACCCATTTCCTTCATGCGCCTCTTCAACCTCTCGACAGACGTCATCAAACAAGGCGGGACCAGGCGCGGCGCGAATATGGGCATTCTCCGTATCGATCACCCGGACATCCTCGACTTCATCGCACTCAAACAGACGCCAACCGAAATGACGAATTTTAATCTGTCGGTCGGCATCACCGATTCCTTCATGCAATCCCTCGCACGCCGTCGCACCTATGCCCTGATCAATCCCCATACCAACAAACCGACTAGGCGGGTCCCGGCACAGCTCATCTTCGATCGGCTCGTCGAAGCGGCTTGGGCCAGCGGCGAGCCAGGCCTGGTCTTTCTAGACACGATCAATCGGGCTAATCCCACCCCTCGCCTTGGCACCATCGAGTCGACCAACCCCTGCGGTGCACAACCGCTTCTGGCCTATGAATCCTGCACCCTCGGCTCCATCAACGTGGCCAACTTCGTCGCACAACAGGAGGCACGCCCCACCATCGACTTCGTCCGATTGGCCGAAACCATTTCCCTCGCCGTACGCTTCCTCGACAATGTGCTCGATCGCAACCGCTTCCCACTTCCTGAGATCGACCGCATGACGAAACAGACGAGGAAGATTGGCCTGGGCATCATGGGCTTCGCCGACCTGCTGATCGCCCTCAATATTCCCTACAACTCCGAAGCCGCGCTCCAAACGGCTACGACACTGATGGAATTTTTTCGATCTCGTGCCCATTTTGCGTCGGCAGGGCTGGCCGCCGAACGAGGAGTCTTTCCTGCCTATCGAGGCAGCCGACACCAGGCACTTCACCAGCGGCATCGAAACGCGACCGTGACCACCATTGCTCCAACCGGCAGCATCAGCCTCATCTCCGACTGCTCGCCTGGCATTGAACCGTTATACGGCGTGCAGGAAGTCCGCCGCATCATGGACGGCGTTGTGCTCACCTCGCTTCACCCAGCCTTCGTCCGTCGCGCTCGCGTACTCGGTCTCGATCTCGACTCACTTCGACCCGACCTAGCGGCGCATCCTTCCATTCAACATTTGACCCATATCCCCGAAGAGCTACGTCGACTGTTTGTCACGGCGCATGATGTCTCACCCAAGCATCATGTGCGTATGCAAGCGGTGTTTCAGCGATATAGCGACAGCGGAGTCTCAAAAACCATCAATTTGCCGGCCACGGCGACCAAAGGCGAGGTGGCCGCAGCCTTTCTGCTCGCATACCAACTCGGATGCAAAGGCCTCACTGTCTTTCGTACGGACAGTCGGGAACGGCAAGTCTTTTCCTGCAGCCCCGCTCATCCCTGCTGAACCCAGCCCGCAATATTCATGAGCGCTTCTGCTGCAATCGTCGATCCGCTGCTACGACGAGCCTTCGGCCAGCGGGCTCGCCCCTCGGACCCTCACCGTACAGGGAACTGGCGCCCTTCTTTTTGGCCCTGTACCCGTCTGAAGAGCAGCGGGACAGGCACCGCCGCAGACGACGGAGCCAGTCCCCTGGCCTCCGCGCGCCGGTCTCGCAACGTGGCTCATCGATTTCGCAACGAACCGTCATGAATAATGCGGGCTAGCCGTTCTTACGCGCAATTCCTCAACAAAATTGACACCACTCGGCTGATGGTGATAGGTATTTTCACAGATTAGCCCACGTTGGGATCGAATCGCTCAGTTGGGAGGTGCTCGATGGCTGCGCTCGTTGGGAACCTGACATCGGTCTTGAATCCTTTTAATTTGACTCTCCACTTCGCGCGCCAACCAGAACCGGATTTGGAATTCACGGAAGAGGAACTCGATCAAACCATCGCCACAAAAGCAAGGGGCCCGATGAACCCCCGCAAGAAATCCGGTGGGGGGAGCCCGATCCTCTGGATACTTCTCCTGGCTCTTGTCGGCGGCATCGCCTATGTCTCGATGGAACCGGAGATGCTGACAGAATGGCTGAGCCCCTACCTGGGTGAGAGCACCCCACCACCAACGGCCATGAAAACGAAGCCGTTGGCCCCGGCGCCCGTGGCGCCACCGGCACCCGCGCCACAAGCCGCTCCCAGTCCGAGTACCGAGGCCTCAGCCCCCTTGGCTCCAGCAACCTCTCCCGCCACTGCGGTCGCCCCTGCTGCTCCAGCAGTCGTTCCACCACCCCAAACGGCAGCGAGACCCGCTGTGCCAGTCGCACCTCCTCTCGCCCCGATGTTCAGCGAAGGGCAGAAAGTGACCGTCACGGTAGACGAAAGGGCTCCCGGCGGAAGCATTCCGTTGTTCGCAGATTCATCGAGCAGCAAACCTGGGCCAATCGTTCGTCCAGGGGTCTCGCTGACCGTCATGGACGGTGATCTACAGCCCGGCGGCTGGATGTATTTAGTACGCACCGACGAAGGTGTAACGGGTTGGGTATCGGAGAAACGTCTTCGCTTGAAGTTCTGACCCTCCCATTTTCTTCCACGCGAGTGGCGTGCTGAGCACACACATTCTCGCCTATTCCGGCGATCTCCCTGTGCTATAATCCGCCAGATTTATATCCCGTAACCAACCCACAGTATCGAGACGGTTCCATGGCCACCCTCACGGCGATTATCTTTGACTTTGATGGCGTGATCGCGGACACCGAGCCCCTCCATTTTGCTGGTTTTCGTCAGACGCTGGCTGAAATCGGCATCAGCCTGACTGAATCCGACTACTACGCCAACTACTTGGGGTACGACGATCGGGGCTGCTTTATCGCGGCACTCACCGCGAACCAACATCTCACTGACCCATCCGCCATCGCGCAACTGATGCAACGAAAAGCCCATGCCTATCTGGAATCGGTGAAAGATCATCTGGTCATTTTCCCAGGGGTGCGCGAGTTCGTGCGTGAGGCCGCCGCCGCCTACCCCTTGGCCATCGCATCCGGCGCCCTCCGCCATGAAATCGAGGTGATCCTTGAACAGGCGGGGCTCCGAAAAGAATTTCTTCACATTACCAGCGCAGAAGACGTGACCAGAGGAAAGCCCGATCCGCAACCCTTTCTCCATGCCCTCAACGGGTTGAATCAACAACGCCGAGAGCAGGCCATCACCACCGGATCCTGCTTGGTGATTGAGGATTCGATCCCGGGTATCCGCGGCGCGAAAACCGCCGGGATGAAAGTCCTCGCTGTGGCGAACACCCACACGATCCAAGATCTGCATGAAGCCCATGCTGTCGGCCAGAGCCTTTCACAGATTCGCCTCAACGAACTCCGCGAACGCTTGTGGCCGGCCGCATAAGAACCGA
>JBKJZK010000302.1:0-3108 GCA_046715215.1 Nitrospiraceae bacterium | reverse complement strand
TGGGGCGGCGGCGCGGGCGTGTGCCTCAGAAGCTTGAGGCTCTTGCCCATTACATCTGCTACAAGTGCCAAGATCCTACCGTTCTTGGTTCTACCAAGCTGAATAAAATCCTGTGGTACTCCGACGTGATTTCTTTACAGGTGAGAGGCGAGGCCATCACCGGGGAAACCTACGTTAAGCAACAGTTTGGACCTGTACCCAAGCATATCTTGGGGGTTCTTAAGAGACTAGAAAAACGAAAAGACATTGTGGTGAGACAAAATGAGTTTCATGGTTACACCAAGAAGGACCTCATCGCTCTAACAGCTCCCGATATTTCCATGTTCAAGCCAGAAGAGATTAGCATCGTGGACGACGTCTTGCGTGAGGTCTGTTTCAACCACACGGCGTCATCGATCAGCATGGCCACGCATGATGACATCTGGAAATTGGCCGAGATCGGCGAAGAAATTCCCATTGAAACCGCCTTTGCTTCTGAGCTGGCGGAAATCACCGAATACGACGTGAAATGGGCCAAGCGCAAGCTGAGCAAGATAGCCTGATCGATGGCGACGCTCAGACCGGTGCGGATTGCTCCTGCCACCAAGGAATACCTACAGGAAGAAGAAGAGAAAGACCCATTACTCAAGAAAGTTGTCACGGGTCTGATCTGGCGACTAGAACGTGAAGCGGAGCCCGTTGGTTATCGTCTCCCCGGATACAACACACCTACGTTTCTCCTCAAACTTCCCTATCGGCTACCTATCCCGCGTATTCTCCGAGTGGTCTACGAAGATCATGGGGACGAGTTTTTCATTGTCCTGGCCGAAGTCGAAAAATTGAGTCAGGTCGATGAAGGATGAGGAAACTGGCTAGCTAGGCTGCACTCTGGCTGGCACTAGGTCGATAGTCATTCGTCTCACAACGACAGCCTTTTTCCTCAAGACGGTTCGTGGCGAAATCGTGGAGCCGCGTTGCGAGAGCAACGCGCGGAGCCGCAGGATGTTCAAAAGCGTCGCTCGACAAGGCCGCAGCGAGCGAGAGCCCGAGGCGTACTGCTTAGTACGTTGAGGGTTTGAGCGATGCGAGAACGAAGTCGACGGCGCTTTTCAACATCCTGCTACGCGCTTTTGAAGCGGGTGACCTTGGCAAATAGAATCGCCGCGAAGGGGAGGGCTAGACCTAACAACAACTGCACGATGAGAAGCGAGCCGAGTTGGCTGTAGTCGGCAGGCGTGTGAATGACGCCGGAGATCTGGTCACGAACTTCCCGACTGATCACGAAGATGTCGTTCATGTATTTGGTGCCGAGTTGGCTCAACGACAAGGCCAGATTCGTAAACGATGCCATCACGGCAAAGAAGGTGGCTTTCAGATTCGCGGGCGCAGAGTTGGCAATCCAGGCCAGCATCGGAATCATAGAAATCTGACCGAGTGGCGATTCCAATGCCGTATCGATCAGCGCAATGAACCGCGCGTCGATAACCCCTCCCGTGATTCTCGCCGTCCATTCGTGCAAGCCGTAGAACATGCTCACGATCGGGAGGGTCAGAATGGTTCCGATCACCGTGAGAAACCCCACGACATAGGCAATCGACCGCTCGGCCATGAAACGGCGAAAGACGAACATGCCCGCCAAGGTTAACGTGCTGCCGATCAAGGACAAGACCGAGAGAAACTGTTGATCAAATTTGAGCTGGTCGATCATCCACCACGTGGTCCCCGGCCCGGTCCCTGGGATAGCTCGGAAGATGAAGACCACGACCGCTGTCCCGACCAGGGTGAATCGTTTGTCAGGCTCCAGCTCTCGCACCAACCGGACCATCAAGAACAAGACAATTGCCATAGAACCGGCAAAGACAATCTCTTCGCTATAAGAAAAGCCTCCGAATCCAACCGTCAGGGTGAACAGGACAAAGACGAGGCTCCCGCCCAAAATCCACCAGTTGGGCTTGGTCGGTTCTTGTGTTTCATCACGCACATTCACCATCTGCCCTGCGTGATCAGAAGAGAAGCCTTGCCGGACCAGTTTTCTTTTCTGTTGTCGTTGCAGAATCCAGGCCATGCCGACACCGAGAACTGACACGAACGGGATGATCAGCGCCATAAGATAGACCTGCTCGTATAGCCGAACGATCTCTGCCTGTGGGAGTCCTTCGACCCCTGTGAAGACATACACGTTGATTAGCGCCACCAGAATCCCGCCACCGACGATAGCCACGCGCCCGAGCGTCTGCATGGTGGTGTGCATGAGCTTGAGTGTCGGCTGGTCGAACGGCTGCCCCCGTTCATCTACCCGTGGCACGGCATCGACCGTCATCGCATCCGCCACCGCGTCTTGCACCACGTAGCCGATCGGCCCAAGCAATGTGCTGACCACATACCAGACTTCCGCCGGCAGGATGGAGGTCATCATTTCCCGGCTCCCGATCAATGCCGCCATGATCCCGAGACTGGCGGCCAGCAACCCGGCTCCAAGGCCCACGAGCCAACCTTTCCACCGCCACATAAGATCAACAAGATGTCCGATCGGCATCTTGAGTGCCCAAGGAATGCCGGCCCAGAATCCCAGCGCAGCAAGAAATGAAGCGGAGAGACCGAGGTAGTCCTTGACGAAGAAGGTTCCGACGATGCCTGTGAGACCGGAAATGCCGTAGGCCATGTAGACCATCAGCGGTGGCAGATAGGACAGCCGCATCTCGCGGCCAAGAGAGAGAATGTTGCAGTCGATCCACCGGGCGAAACGCGTGAACATCGCTAGGGCAACACCCTGGTGGGCTGGCGACGTCCGACCAGCGCCTGCAGCTGTGCGCGCATCTCGTCAGCCGGCAAGCGCATTCGTTCCCCATGCCCGGCCAGCACCCATTCGAAGGGGTAGTCGAGGAGTTTCTGGATGGAGTCCACCAGTACATGCTTCCTCCAAACCAGCCGGCTCGGAGCACCGAGCATCTTCTGCGCGGAGTCCCACCAGAGATGATCGCCCGTGAAGAGGAACCGGTTCTTGTAGAGCAAGGCCATGCTGCCTGCCGTGTGGCCCGGCACAGGAATGATCTGAAACTGCGGCATGACTTGTATACTGTCAGCTCCCTCAATGATCCATTCTGCATCCGGAGCCGCGTCGACGTCCGC
>JBKJZK010000301.1:0-2203 GCA_046715215.1 Nitrospiraceae bacterium | reverse complement strand
CTTGGCCACGCGATCGACGTCGGCATAGGGGATTTCCAGCACACGGCCAACGTCCCGGATCGCGGCTTTCGCTCCGAGCGTCCCGAACGTAATGATCTGGGCCACGTGGTCTTTGCCATACTTGTCGACCACATAGTTGATGACCTCGCCCCGGCGTTCCATGCAGAAGTCCATGTCGATATCGGGGAGGGACACGCGCTCGGGATTCAGGAACCGTTCAAACAAGAGCGTGTAGACGAGGGGGTCGAGGTCCGTGATGCGCAGCGTATAGGCGACGAGACTCCCTGCGGCGGAGCCTCGCCCTGGTCCGACCGGAATGTGGCGCGAGCGGGCAAACTTGATGATGTCCCATACGATAAGGAAATAGCCGGCGAACCCCATCGAACAGATGATCGTCAGCTCTTCACGCAGGCGAAGCTCATAGGTGGCCGGCAGGATTTGGCTGGGCCTTTCTTGTAGCCTGGCCGCCAATCCCTCCAGCGCCAGGCGCTCCAGATAGGTTTCCCGTGTGAAACCCTCGGGAGCTTTGTATTGCGGAAGATGCGTCTTGTTGAGCGCCAGTTGGAGGTCGCAGTTGTCCGCAATCCGACAGGTATTGGTGACGGCATCGGGGAACTCAATAAAGGCGGTCGAGACTTCTTCTGTCGATTTCACATACAGCTGATCCGTATCGAACTTCATGCGATTCGGGTCGCTGATCGTCTTGCCGGTTTGCAGGCAGAGCATCAGCTCGTGCGGACGGAAATCTTCTTTCTTGAGGTAGTGGCAATCATTGGTGCCGGCCAGGGGGATGTCCATTTTCTTGGCGATCTCAAGCAGGCCGCTATTTGCGATTCGCTGGTGGTCCAAGCCGTTCGCCTGCACCTCCAGGTAGAAATGTTCCTTCCCGAAGATTTCCTGAAACTCCCCGGCCACAGCCATGGCGCCGGCCATGTCCTTTTGGCCAATGAGGTACGGGATCTCGCCGCTCAAGCAGCCGGAAAGGGCAATTAACCCCTCATGGTTCTCTTTAAGAATTTCCTTATCCATCCGTGGCTTGTAATAGAATCCCTCAAGATACGCTTTACTGACGAGCTTGATCAGATTCTGATAGCCGGTCAGATTTCTGGCCAGGAGGATCAGGTGATAGTAGTCGTTGTTGGCGAGGCCGCTGTCTTTGGCAGCTAAACGACTGCCAGGGGCCATGTAGGCTTCGCAGCCGATGATGGGTTTGATGGCAGCATCTTTGGCTTTGCGGTAAAACTCGATGGCTCCGAACATGTTGCCATGGTCAGTCATGGCCACAGCAGGTTGATTGAACGATTTGATCTGCTGGATAAGCGGGTCGATTTGATTCGCGCCGTCCAGAAGACTGAACTGGGTGTGGAGGTGGAGATGAACGAAGGACGAAGCCATGCCGGATTCTAGGAGGGCAGGGAAGGCGAAGTCAAACGCACGAAGGGGAGAAGAGGATGGAGCCTGATGATCTTCTGTGCTCGCGCAACGCGCGGCCTCCGAAGGATGGGAAGCGAGCCGCCAGACCATCCTTCTTGCTCGCAGAACGCGCACGATGAAACGGTGCTCGTCCAATGCGCGCAGTGAAGGACAGTCCGGCGACTCCCTTAGGAGAGAAAGTGTGATGTTGCAGAGAAGGAAACAGGAGGCCCTCGCACGGGCTAGTGGCACGTCTCGGCGTGCCAGTGGGTGAGCGGGTGAGAAAGCCGCGCGCAGTGGAAGATCCAACAGCCCCCATCCCTGAAGAAGAGATGCCGAGCGAGCTTGGAGGGCCGACATTCCTTCTGGTCACCCCCCTAGCCTAGAGGCCCGTGCCTCTCGCCTGAACCTCCACGATTGCAGCAGAAGCATTCATGAATAATCCGGGGTAATCTCACTTCGTCGCTAGCGTGATTCGATCGTTCGTTCTATAGAGCCACATCGGTTCGCGTCGAACAATGTCGAAAGAATAGCAAGATGCCGACTTCCATTGAGCTGATCTTCATCGTTTTCTCCACCCTCGTTATTCTGAGCATTCTGACGATCAAACTCTCGAATCGGTTTGGCATCCCCTCACTGGTTTTGTTCCTCGCCATCGGTATGTTGGCGGGGTCCGACGGTCTCGGCGTCCTCGCTTTCGACAATCCATCCATGGTGCGATCGCTGGGTATCACTGCGCTCATCTTGATTCTATTTTCTGGTGGATTGGACACGGAATGGACGGCGGTGC
>JBKJZK010000300.1:0-3500 GCA_046715215.1 Nitrospiraceae bacterium | reverse complement strand
GGCAGAATCCCGCCTTTACTTCGGTCGAACGCGGCCTGAGCGACGAGCTTGGAGGTAATGACCCGAGCCTGCTCGGCAAACCCATAGGTCAACGCCAGATCGCACACCTGATTGATGAGCCGCGGATTGCCTCGCGTCAAGCGATGCACCAGGGCACAGGCTTTCTCCGTCAACAAGGAGGGATGGCCGCCGGCCATCTGCACCCGGTGCCGAATGTACTGCGCCGTGTCCCCCTCCGACAGCGGTTCCAGGTGATAGTCCACGACAATCCGTTGGGCAAACTGGGTCATGTCGATCCGCTGCAGTAAGGTGTGGAGGTCCGGCTGGCCGGACAGGAGGATCTGCAGCTTCAACGTGTTCCCGTCGTTCAAATTGGACAGCAGCCGCAGTTCCTCCAGCAGCTCCGCCCCCAGACTCTGCGCTTCGTCGATCAGCAGAATGACGCGCCGGTGCTGCGTGGATTGCTGTATCAGAAACCCTGAGAAGCGGTGATAGGCCTCCACCGGGTCGAGTTGCTTCTGGCTCAACCCGAGGGCTAGCAGAATCCAGGGCAGGAGATGGTCAATATCGTAGCGCGCGTTCGTGACGAGCCCGATCGCATGCTGCTCCCCGTGCTCGGCAATCAGCTTCTGCAGGAGCGACGTCTTGCCCATCCCCGGCTCGCCGGTGAGCACCATAAACGGCGCCTCGTTGCGCAGCCCGTATTCCAAGAGACTGTAGGCCGCGCGATGCGTCGAGCCCGGATACAGAAAGGCGTGATCCGGCAGGAGCGCGAAGGGTTTGGTCCGAAGTCCGTAGAATGATTCGTACATGGCGTGCTCGCGAGCGGGCCTCAGGGTGCGCCGCGCGACAGGGCTAGCAGCTGTTGCATGCGGGCCGGCGTCGCGGCTACTTGCCCGGCCTTATTCAGCACCGTGCCCAACACGGGACGGGAATGCTTGACCAGCGCCAAGGCGCGCTGGACCTCCTCGGCCGTGGTTTTCCCCTCTTCCACGACCAGGAGCAACGCGTCCGTATAGGGAGAGAACGCCAGCACGTCCGCCGTGTGGAGCAGCGGAGGAAGATCAAAAATGATGATCCTCGCCGGGTAGCGATGCTTCAGCTCGTCGACTAACGCCAGCATGGTGGGCGACGTGAGGATTTCGGTCGAATTGGAAACCGCCCGGCCTCCCGGCAGCAAGACAAACCGACCGATCCCCGGATGCACCAAGAGATCCTCGAGCGGCTGGTTGTCCAGCAGGTAGTCCGCGAGGCCGGGGCAATCATCGAGGCCAAAGACTTTATGGACCCCGGGGTTACGGAGATTCGCGTCGACGAGGAGAACCGTCTGGGTCGTTTCCATCGCAAGACTCACCGCCAAGTTCACCGCAGTCAACGTCTTGCCTTCACCCTGGCCTGGACTGGTGACACCCAACACATTCCAGCTATTTGCTCGAAGGCGATGAATAACCTGGGTCCGCAAAATCTTAAAGGCGTCGACAAACTGCCCCTTGTCATAGGCAGCCATCACTCGCCGCTGACGAAGCACTGAGAGTGGAATATCCAGCGACCTCGTCCTGGTATACACGATGGGACGCGGCAAGGCATGGCCGCCGGCTTGTCGCCCGGTACCAGACTGACCCTGTTGGTCATTATAAAGCTGCAGCGCAGTCCTAAATCGGTCCATGTGGGTCTCCAAACAAACTCAGCTCAAGGTTGAGACTACGGCTGAGGGAAGTCCGGGTTGTCGCCTCCGAGCTTAACCTAAACCGTAGCCTCGATCTAACCCTTCCCCTTAGCCTAAACCTGAGCTTCAGCCTTCCCATCCCCCAGGATCTACTATACGCCAAACCGCCTGAGCGCGGCAAACCACAGTACATCTAACGGCATCACGAACACATGCAGCAGCACGAGAACCGTCACCAGCGCCCCAACTCCGGCTCCCTTAAGGAGGCGGCGGCGTTTGACGGCGCGGGAGAGATCCTGTTCGTTCGGCATGAAGGGAATCACCGCCAGCGGGAACAACTGGGTGAGTCGCGCAAGCTGTTCCGGCGTGCGAATCGAATGGTCGAGCGATTCCGCTGCAGCGCCGGAGCCGATTCCGCCGGCTAGGGCCAGAATTAAGCCCAGAAGCACAATGGCAGGCCGGTTGGGCTTGTCCGGCTTCTCCGGCAAGCTGGGCGGATCGATGAGAGAAAATCGCTCGCCTTTTCGCTGAACTTCTAAACCTTCCGAGACCTTAGCTTCCAGCAGCCTGGACCGGATGTCCTGATACTTCTGTCCTGAGGTGTCGCGATCGCGCGTGAGGGAAAGATAGTCAGGCTCCATCTCCGGAGTCCGTTCGAGGCGAGTGGCATAGTCCTTAAACCGCCGCTTCACAGCCGTGCGCGTCGCCTGCAGGGCGGCCAGGGAAGAGGTCGCGGAATTGAGCTGAGCCTGGAGATTGATGTAGGCGGGATTTTCCGGTCTCAGCATGGGCCTTCGAAGAGGAACAGATCCGAGCTGTTGAACCTCCTGTTCCAGGGCTTCAATCGTGCGACGGGCTTGAACGACGTCGGGGTGTTCACGGCCCAAACGCTTCGAGGCAGTCGCCAGCGTGGCGCGGGCGTCTATCAGTTGTTTGGTCGCTTCCTCGATCTCGGGAGGCTGTCCGGTTTCCTTTTCCAAGGCCTCGATCTCCTGCTTCATCTTCAGAATGTCGGGGTGGTCGGGGGCCAGATTGGCAGAGGTGCCGGCATATTGTGCACGAAGGGCGCGTAAGCGCTCGGCTGAGTCCAGGATGCGTTCTCCGGTCACGGACATGATCTGCGTATTCGGTTTGATCGTGGCGAGTTCACCTTCAAGATAGTTCTTGCGTTCCTCGAGAGTTCGAATCTGCTGGTCCACGTCCATCAGTTCTCGATCAGACTGACTCAAGAGTTGCAAATTCAGGGGCATCAGTTCCGGCAAGGCGCCGCTCGCCCGGTGCTTGAACTCGGCAATCTTTTCATCCACCTCGCCGATGTGCTTGGACAGATTCTCCGCCTCCTGTCGGAGGAACGACGTCGCTTCCTGCGCCTGCCGCTCTCGACTTTTCAGATTCTGGCCCAGGAACAGGCTGGTCAGCTCGTTGGCAACCTTTTGGGCCAAGTCGGGCGAGTTGCTCTGATATGCCACGGTAAACGCAATCGTAGCCTTCCTCGGATGTTGGGTACGCTTGTCCACGACGTCCGCGCTGATCACTTCGACCGCAATGTCTTTGGTGAACCGCTGCACGACTACTTCGGCGGGGTTGGTACGACGCAGGTCCGCGTAGAGATTGTATTGTTCTACGACCTTCCACAAGGTTGTCCGGCTCATGACTTGTTGCTTGATCGTTTCGATTCGTTGGTCGGCATAACTGGTAATCGTCGAGTGAACGAGTTCGGATGGAATTTCCTGTTCCTCGATCAGAATGGTCGCCATGGATTTGTAGGTCGCAGGCCAGAGGAACGCGGCAGCGAGGCTGAGGCCCAACAGCACGCCACCAGCCAGGACAATCA
>JBKJZK010000299.1:0-2169 GCA_046715215.1 Nitrospiraceae bacterium | reverse complement strand
GTGCGAACAGGTGTGCGGGACAGTGAACGATCGCGTGGCCATTCGAGTGACACCGTTGAGATTGTTGGCGCAGTCGCTCTCGTGATTCACCAGAGCAGGACTGGATGCAAGAGAGAAAATCGGAGAGAAATGGCGCGTATCGCGAGGAAGAGTAATATGAGAAATCGTCGGCTTAGATTATTCATTGCGAAGGGGAAGATCGCGCTTGACAACCTCATGGCCTATACCTACCATACGAGCGCCTCTGCCAAAGGTTTGACCTCACATGCTCGGAACATTCATGTGGGCGACAGGGTCAACCGTGGAGCTGATTCTCATGCCGAGTAAACAGCCGGTGCAAACAAGTCCTCCGGGCGTAGCCGCGGTCATTCCGACTTCGCCGGCCATTAAAGATTCACCCGCAGTCGAACGCGCCCTCAGTCGCAGCAAACTCTATCTCCTTGTGTCGTGGGGCCTGCTCTATCCTGAAGACGACGAGTTTCTCGATTACGTGCAATGCGGAGAGTTCGTCGAGGATGGGCGAGCGGCGATCGATGCCTTGGACCAGGCGCTCGACGGCATCGGCGGTGAGCGGGCCAAGCAAAAGCTGGTGTTGCTGCGCAAGCAGTTCGATCAGATCGAGAAAGTTGTCGCGTCAGAATGTGTCAACTGGCAACTCAGCGACCTGCAGGCCGAGCATCGCCGGGTGTTCAGTAATGTCATCACGCTCGATTGCCCTCCCTACGAAACGCTCTTCGGAAACGACCATGTGTTTGCGCAATCGCAAGTCATGGGCGATATCGCCGGATTCTATCGTGCATTCGGGGTGGAATTATCAAAAGATATCCATGAGCGACTGGATCATTTGAGCGTCGAATTCGAGTTCATGCATTTCCTGGCCTACAAAGAATCCTATTCCCGCTGTCACGATGGAGCGGACAAGACGCAGATTGTCCTGGACGCGCAGAAAAAGTTTGTCAAAAATCATATCGGTCGGTGGGTCCCGCTGTTTTGCCGGATGTTGGTCAAGAAAGCTGCTTCCGGCTTGTACAAGCATGTGGCGGACGTGATGGCGGAGTGGATGGATTTTGAAGTCGCGTTCCTGGGCGTCATTCCCCAGCCTTACTCGGAAACGGATTATCGTCCGGCGACGTTCAATTCACCGGAAGGCCAGACGTATGAGTGCGGTGCGCAGGATCAGGGAAATGAGCTGAGTTTGTTGCTGAACGAAGTTGGCGCAGAATCATTTTTGGACAAGAAGGATCAAGGCAAAGACAAGGAGGAGGAGGGGACGGCTGGAACCGCCTAACCATTGTCGATATTCATGAAGCGCTCTATGGGATGTTTGTCGGCAGTTATCGTGGGCCATCGCTCTTGATTTTTTTAATAGAGAGGAGGAGTATCCTATGAAAAAAGAAGGGCAGCCACAGAGCAAGCTTATGAAGATTGGCATTATTCTCGCTTCGCTGATCGTTGGCGTGATTTTGGCCCTCTTCTCTATGCTCTCTCCGCCTTGATCGTTGGCGTGATACTGATTTTACTTTTTTAATCGAGAGGAGGAGTATCCTATGAGAGTAGTGCAGACACACAGCAAGCGTGTGGTGTTTGGCATTCTTCTCTCTGCGTTGATCGTGGGAGTCATGCTGACGATCGGGCAGGTTCCGTTGGCTGTCAGCCAGCCGGTTACGATTCCGGCGAAGGTGGTCAAGGGAGCGATCCCGATGGATGGCGCGAATCCAGTCTGGGAGAGCGTTCCCGGGGTGATTGTTCCGTTGAGCGGGCAGCTGATCACCACGCCGATGCACCCGAATATTTCGGTGAAGTCGGTGTTCGTGAAAGCCATGACCAACGGCAAAGAGCTTGGTTTGCGCATAGAGTGGAACGATCAGACCAAGAACGATACGACAATTGGTCCCCAGGACTTCCGGGATCAGGCGGCGATCATGTTCCCAGTCAACACGGCTGGAGCCCCACCCTTCCAGTGCATGGGTCAGTCAGGCGGCACCACCAACATTTGGCGATGGAACGCCGAGTGGCAGAAGGACCTCGGCAAGGATAGCGCAGGCATCTGGGATGTGGACGACCAATACCCCGGCATTTTCTGGGACTACTATTTCGAAGAGCCGGCGGGCGGCGTGACCTATCCGGACCGGATCGGCCGGAGCCTTGGGCCTTTCAATCCTGGCATCT
>JBKJZK010000298.1:0-7282 GCA_046715215.1 Nitrospiraceae bacterium | reverse complement strand
CCCAGTCGAAGAGACTAAAGCCGAAGTAATACCCATAGAGTGGAAGGCCGATAACCGTGGCGGCCACGATAGCGCAAAACAGCGCCAAGTTTAACGGCACCAACACATCTTCGGTCGGTGTGGCGTCAGTTGTTGTCGCGAGCATTACTCTCTCCTTGGAGCACTCATCCATCGCTTCACCGGACTATTTCACGGGGAGAAGGAAGTACTGCAACAGCATACCGAATTCGCGCGAATGTTTCAAGCGAATGCTTGCAGTGTATACTGATGGTGCTCTTTCGTCTCACTGCCAGCGGGGTCCAGATGCCGACAATTTCTTCCCCTCTCGAACCTATGGTCTACCGCATCGGTGAACAGCTCGCTCGTCTCTCTGCCGGCCGTACTCCGACCGTCTTTGAGCGTCGGTGGTGGTCGCAAACGGCCCTCAACCTGGCCATGCAGGACAGCAGCTTCAAGACACAGCTGTTTCGATTCATTGATGTCCTGCCCTCGGTCACAGACGACGAGCAGGTGGTCGCGCTGGCTTGCGAGTACTTGGGCAATGGGGCCACACCACTGTTCGGCGGCCAATGGGGGCTCAAAGCCCTTTCCGCCACCAGCATGGGGGCTCGGCTCAGCGGGAAGGTGATCAGAGGCCAGGTCGAACACATGGCGCGCACCTTCATTGCCGGAGCGACAGTCGAGGAAGCGGCACCGCGGTTGGCCGATCTTTGGCAGCATGGGCGAGCCTGCTCGGTGGACTTGTTGGGCGAGGCCAGAAAGGGGCCTACTGGGATTCGGACCGGATTCGCTATCGGCAACGAGGCTGGGCTGTTCCTCTCTTTGAACACAAGATGGAGACGGATGCCAACTATGAAGCGCTCACGCATCTCATTTTATCTCAGACATCCCTGATTCGACCGGCCTTCGGGACACACAATCTCCGTACGTTGGCCTACATCGAGGCGGTTGCGGAGTCGTTTGGGCTCCCTCCAGAGACCTGGGAATATCAGATGATCTTCGGCATGGCCGAGCCCTTTCAGCAGGCGGTCACGCAGTATGGTCGTCGATTGCGGCTCTATACTCCGGTGGGTGATCTGCTTCCAGGCATGGCCTATCTCGTACGGCGATTGCTCGAAAACACCTCGAACGAATCATTTCTACGCAAGGAGTATGTGGAATCCCAGCCTTTGAGCGCGTTGTTGGCTCCGCCTGTTCGTGAGGGACTGAGTCAGAAGCAGCCCCTCGGTATGCAGGAGTTTTGCAATGAACCGCAGCGTGATTTTGCGCAAGCCGACAGCCGAGCGGCGCTGCAGCAGGCCCTGGCGACCGTGCGGTCGCAACTGGGCCGTCAGTGGACATCGTCGTCCGGAGGGTTGAGTCTGACGGGGCCTCTCATCGAGTCTCACAACCCCGGACGTCCTGATGAAATCGTGGGCCGATTGTCCAGCGCGAGCGCGGAGGATGTCGAACAGGCGGTGCGCCGAGTGGTTCAAGCATGGGAATCCTGGCGCGACAGCACAACAGAACGACGAGTGGACACCTTGCGTGCTGCCGCTGCGTCCATGAGGATGCGGCGCGAGGAGTTGGCGGCGTGGGAGATAGTGGAATGTGGGAAGACGTGGCGGGAGGCGGATGCGGATATCGCGGAAGCGATCGACTTTCTTGAATTTTATGCGGCAGACTGGCGCAGTATTGTTCCTCCAAGACGGTTAGGACAGGCGCCAGGTGAACTGAACCAGCGTTTCTATAGCCCTCGCGGGGTGACAGCCGTCATCGCCCCGTGGAATTTTCCGCTGGCGATTCCCACCGGCATGGTGTCGGCGGCGCTCGTGACCGGGAATCCCGTGCTCTTCAAACCCTCCGAGCGCTCGCCAATGATCGGGCACTGGCTCACGGAGATCTTCCAGGAGGCCGGTGTGCCTGGGGAGATACTCTGTTGTCTGCAGGGTGGTCCCGAGATCGGACGGGCTTTAGTGCGCCATCCTGAGATCGCGACAATCGCGTTTACCGGTTCGAAGGACGTGGGGCTCGGCATCATGAAAGACGCCGGTACTCTTATGCCGGGGCAACACATGGTCAAACGAGTGCTGGCCGAGATGGGAGGGAAAAACGCGATTATCGTGGATGAGACTGCGGATCTCGATGACGCGATCACCGGAGTGGTCTCATCGTTCACCGGCTATGCGGGACAGAAATGTTCCGCCTGCTCGCGGGCGATCGTGCATGCGGCAATCTACGAGACTTTTCTGGATCGCCTCAAAGAGGCCGTGCTGAGCCTGAGGGTCGGAAATCCGGAAGAGCCCGGCACGCAGGTCGGGCCGGTGATTGATCGTCGAGCGCGGTCGAAGATTCAGGAATACATCGACATTGGAAAGAAGGAAGCCCGCCTGCTGGTGGAGGGGACTGTGACGGGACCCGGGTGGTATGTCGGGCCGACGGTTTTTGCGGATGTGGCCCCGACACATCGAGTAGCCCAGGAGGAAATCTTTGGGCCGAGCAGTGATGAAGGCCGCGTCCTTCCAAGAAGCGCTGACCCTGGCAAATTCGACGGCCTATGCACTCACCGGCGGGGTCTATTCACGAAGCCCCGCCAATCTGGAGCTGGCACGGCAACGGTTCGATGTCGGGAATCTCTATCTGAATCGTCCGATCACCGGCGCGTTAGTCGGCCGCCAGCCGTTTGGGGGCCATCGACTCTCCGGAGTCGGAGCGAAGGCCGGAGGTGAAGAGTACCTGACGCAATTCGTGATCACTCGCGTCGTCAGCGAGCAGACCCTCCGTCGAGGATTCGCGCCGCCCGAGTGAGGCCTTCGGCGGCTTGATTTCGTACGATTCCAGTTCTTCCATGATATCCGTGACCACGCCCCGGTCTTCCAACGGGGAGAGTTCTTGCCGTTCAACGTACTTGACCAAGCCCACGCCCTTCACAAACCAGGCGGTCATCACATCGGTTCCGATGGCTGTCCTCTTCGCGCCGGAGAGATGAATCTGCATGTGCATGCGCGCTTCCACCTTCACGGCATCCTTGAACGTGCCGGCCGGCACGGTGACCGATTCCTGTCCCAGCACTGTGGCATCGCCCTGCGCATCGGCCTTTTCGTTGATGCCGTCTCGATCCAGATCGGTGCCGAAGTCCAGCTCCTTGCGGTTGAATTGCGGGAAGGACGACGAGACCTTCATCGGAAAGCGCACGATCTGATAGGGCACGAGCTGTTTTTCAAAGGACGTGCCCGGTTCCGAGCCGTAATAGACGATGCCGACGCTATCGCGGCGGTAGAAACTATCCATTGGGCCATGGTTGCCTGGATTGATATCGTGGAACACGGTGACCGTCATGCCCTTGATGACTTTCGTGCCGGCGACTGAGGACACGTTGGAGAAAAATTTATGCTCGATCGTTTGTAGAGGCCCTTCAGTAATCTGGCCACGATAGTGCCATTCGTTCCCGATTTGATCGGGGAAATAGTCGGCAGACTGGGCAATGAAACTAGCGTCTTCCGCTGCCAGAGGCGCTGGCCAGGTGCTCCAGCCAAGCAGTAGGGCGGTGCCCACGATGAGGGCCCTTCGATATTCCTGCGTCTTCAGCGGCATGCGCGAGGTCCTCCACCGGTTATACGATGCGGTGACCGTACCATAGGAATCCTGGAGGCGGCAAGGGAAAGAGGCCGGCTCGCGCCTGCAGGCTTGCCTTCAAGCGATATCCCACCCATAATCCACTTTCAGGATGTTGAAAAAGTCCGCCAGCTTCGTTCTCACCTCGAAAGCATCCTCAACGCAGCCGAGAGGCTACGCCTCCGGTGCTTTCATCGGGCTGCGGCCTTGCTGAACGAACTTTTTGAAGATCCTTCAGCGCGGGTTCTCATTTGTCCGGCCCGTTCACGCATCCTAAGCAACGAGTCGCCTAGATGACTAAACTAGCCAGCGAATTCACACATGCGGTGCTTGTGACCGGTGCGTCAGGAGGGATTGGTCGAGCGATCAGCCTGGCATTTGCGGCGGCCGGCTGGTCTGTCGGGGTACATTACAATCGAAACAAGGGAGCGGCCGAGGATACGCTCACGCAAGTGGTGGCCGTCGGTGGGACCGGGGCGATCTACGAAGCCGATATTCGCGAGTCGCATGCGGTGCAACAGATGGTGGAGGCTTCCTGCCGCCGAGCGCCTGTGCCATCGGTGTTTGTCTGCAATGCTGGTATCGCAAGGAGCCATCTTCTTCTTCGACAACGTGAAGAAGATTGGGCCGAGGTGTTGGCCACGAATCTGACGGGAACATTTCACTGCCTCCGCGCCATGGCCCCTCCCCTCCTCGCTCGCAGCGGCGGGTCGATCGTCGTGATTGGATCGCATGCCGGATTCCATGGTGCCATTGGACAGGCCTCCTACGCGGCGTCAAAAGCCGGTCTCATCGGTCTGGTGCACACCGCCGCCCAAGAGTGGGGAGCGGGCAACGTCCGTGTAAATCTTGTCTTACCTGGCTGGCAGAAGACGGAGCTGACGACAGGAATCATGCCGGCGGGCGATAATTGGAACGACCATGCGTTGGGCCGGCCACCGTCGCGCGAGGAAGTTGCCAAGACTGACTTGTATCTGGCGCAACTTAGCGATGTGTCGGGACAGGTCTGGAACTGTGATAGCCGATTCCTTTAGCAGGATGCTGAAAAAGTCCGTCAGCTTCGTTCTCGCCTCGGAAGCATCCTCAACGTAGCCCAGAGGCTACGCCTCCGGTGCTTCCATCGGCTGCGGCCTTGCTGAACGGCCTTTTTGAGCATCCTGCGGGAGGGTTTTCCCGTTGGTCTACATCTACAGGCCATCGAAGTCCTAGCGAGCTAACAAAGTTTTTTCGTACCCTGTTAGATTCCAGGCTATGCGACGAACTAAATTACACGCTCACGATTCTCGCCCGCGTGGGATTTTTATCACCGGGACCGATACGGGGGTTGGCAAAACACTCGTCACGTCTGCGCTCGTGCGGTGTCTGAGTCAACGGGGGATCGATGTAGGTGTCATGAAGCCGATTGAGACAGGGGTCTCGCAATCGACCAAGGCCCGGTCTGATGGAGTGAGGTTGCGAAGAGCCGCTGGAAGCCATGATCCGATGGGAGAAGTTTGTCCCTATGTCTTTCGACTTCCCGTGGCGCCACTCTCTGCTGCACGAGCGGAGGGGAAAACCGTGCGAATGGCGACCATACTACGAGCCTTCCGTGCCCTACGTCAGAAGCACGATCTTGTGGCGGCAGAAGGAATCGGTGGCGTATGTGTGCCTATTACATCGTCACTTGACGTATCAGACATGATCAATCGAATGAAGTTCAATGCCATCGTGGTCGGACGATCAGGCGTGGGGGGAATCAATCATGCGTTGTTGACACTTCACGCGCTTCGCCGGCGAAAGATTCCCATCGTGGCGTTGGTCTTGAATCAGAGTCAGCCAGTGTATACGAAGACCGCTCGCGTCCAGGAACAATCGACCGTGAGTCTGCTTCGACGGCTCGCTGGGGTTCCCGTGGTGGGCCCACTCCCCTACAGCCAGAGCGTAAATCGAAATTGGAACGAAGACCTGGTCCGCCTCGCGGGGACCGCTCCGATCACGAAGCTGGCGAGGTTGGTCCTGGCATCTTGGCGAGGAACGCTTTCACGGCGTAGCTGATATCCGGGGCCTTGAGGATCGCTGAGATGACCGCGACGCCATTCGCGCCAGCGCGCATTACCTCCTCTGCCTGGTCGATCTGAATGCCACCAATGGCGAAAACGGGCAACGACGTGACCCTGCGCATCGCACGTAACCCCTCAAGCCCAACCACCGGGTCGTGGTCTTGTTTGGAACCGGGTTTGAAAATTGGGCCAAAACCAAGATAGTCAGGTTTTCCGGCGCTGGCCTCCCGTACCTGATCGGAATTGTGGGTGGAGATCCCGATCAGCTTGTCCGGGCCCATCACCCTCCTCGCCAAATCGAGCGGCAAGTCTGCCTGCCCCAGATGCACGCCATCTGCACCCACAGCCAAGGCCAAGTCGCAGCGATCGTTGACGATGAAGAGTGCGCCTGCTTTCGCAGCAGCTTGCCGGAGCTCCAAGGCTTGCACATACGCGTCCTTCATCGATGCAGTCTTGTCGCGATATTGGAAAAGAGTCGCGCCGGCCCCAGCCGCGGCCATCAGCACCTCGACCAGGGGACGCGCAGGGTAGACCGACGGATCGAGAATGATATAGAGGCCTGAAATGGGGTGAGGGTGCGCGGCATTCATGAGGAAGACATTCTAGCAGGATGCTGAAAAAGTCCGCCAGCGCTCTCACGCACGCGCCGGGGACGCCTGGCATGACAGGCGCGACGCGCAAGCACTGATGGCAAGTGTCTCGCATCACGCCCTGGCCGCTCTCGTACGAGCATGAAGTCCAAGGTCAAGCAATGACCGGCAGCGCAACATGCGCAGCTCGTGGCAGGTTGGGCCGTGGTCACCACGCGTAGGCTTCTGGCGCAGGCCCGCCTGGGCCGGGGAAGATCTCATCGAGTCGTTTCAGTGTGTCTTTGCTCAACGTGAGACTCAGGACGCGCATCGTGCCGTTCAATTGCTCCATCGTGCGCGGTCCGATAATCGGCGACGTGACGGTCTTTTGATGCAGCAGCCAGGCGAGTGCCACATCGGCCGGGCGCTCGCCGAGTTGTGTGCACAGCGCGTCATAGGCTTCTAGCCTGGGACGGTACTGCTCGACGGCCTTCTTCAGATCTTCGTTCGCGCGTCGACCGACCTGTGCCGGGTCTAATGCCCCGGCCAACAGCCCGCGCGCGAGCGGACTCCAGGGGATCAGGCCGATGCCATAGGCCTCGCAGGCTGGAATTACTTCTAACTCGATCGTCCGCTCATTCAAATTATAGAGGCTCTGCTCGGACATGAGGCCGACGAAGTGGCGGCTACGGGCCAATTCTTGCGCCTGGGCCAGGTGCCAGCCGGCAAAATTGCTGCTGCCCACGTACAGCACCTTGCCTTCCCGGACCAACTGCTCCATCGCCTGCCAGACTTCCTCCCACGGCGTCTCCCGATCGACGTGATGCATCTGATA
Source organism: Nitrospiraceae bacterium (assembly GCA_046715215.1). Classification (GTDB taxonomy): domain Bacteria; phylum Nitrospirota; class Nitrospiria; order Nitrospirales; family Nitrospiraceae; genus Palsa-1315. Next base: position 245 of record JBKJZK010000298.1, on the reverse strand, counting down.
CAGGTCGATGCAGTCCGTCTGCAGGCGCCTGAGACTCTCCTCGCAGGCCCGCCTGATGTGCAGGGCCGACAAGCGAGACTGATTCGGCCCCTCGCCCATCCGGCCGAACACTTTCGTCGCCAGCACGATTTTCTCCCGCCGTCCCCCGCCCTGGGCGAACCAACGCCCCACGATCTGCTCCGTCCACCCCTCCCCCATTTTCCAGCCATAGACGTTCGCCGTGTCGAAAAAGTTGAGGCCTAGCT
>JBKJZK010000297.1:0-4023 GCA_046715215.1 Nitrospiraceae bacterium | reverse complement strand
GTTCAGTAGTGCCTAGCAGGCTGTTGACAAAGTCCGCCTGCAGTGCTCTCCATCGTTCCCAAGAACCGGAAACGTGAGGCATAAAATATGACACGAGGGTCAGCAGCGGCCTTGCTTGGGAAGAGGTGCGTCCGGCGCGTCAGGGTTGGGCGGGTGAGAAGTCTGGCATTTTTTCGCACCCTGCGGGAGCGTTCTTCTGTTGTGCCTCATGTGAGGGCCATCGAAGCTCCAGCGTACCAAAATAGTTTTTCCGCAGCCTGCAAGATATGATGACGACGAATCGAAAGAAAGTGGTGGCATTGGCCACGATTGGCCTACTCTGGGGTGGGATTCTTGCTTGGGAATGGCTGGCCGTGGAAGAGCCCGTGCGTATGCCGCTGACGAATGTGAGCGGCCCTGCTTCCACGCCCCGGGCACGCCGTGGAACAGTTGATGGGTTGCACGTGCAGATCGATCTCCTTGCAGCCGCGCGGACTCAACGAGAGATGACCTTCAAGCCGCCACGCAATATCTTTGCACCGCCTCGCCCTGATGACTCGGGGGCTGCTCGTGCAAACCAGTCAGAGTTCGCTCCTAGGTCGGAGCAGACACTGCGCCAACAGGAGGTCCTTGCCGGATTGGCACAATACCACTATCTCGGGTTTGTGCGCATGGAGGAGGGGTGGCGAAAAAAAGGCGAACTGGCTGTGCTCACGAAGAATGACGACCTCCATGTCGTCAGGGCCGGAGAAATAGTGGAGGATCACGTCGTGGTGAAGGCGATCACGCAAGAAAGTGTGACGTTGCAAGACCGTCAGTCACGAGTGGAGCATACCGTGCTGCTTTCCGAAGAAACGCCGGTACAACCCTAGCAGGATGCTGAACAGGGCCCGTAAAACGTGAGGCGTGAAACGAGGGTCAGCCGTGGAGCTGCGGACTTGCCTGCGGGAAAGGCGCGACTCGAAGTTCGGGGTTCGAAGTTCCGAAAACCTCGAAACTTCGGACCTCGAATCCTCGCGTTTCGCTCGTCTTGCCTTCCCCGCCAGTCTCGCGTGCAAAAACAGTTTTTCCGAAGCCTGCTAGCATTTCCATGCGCATCAGCCGCCGGCAACGTGTCATAAATGAGCGAGGGGTGACCTACCTCATGCTCATGTTCGCGATCGTCCTCATCGGTATTGCCATGACCGCTGCCGCAAAACAATGGAAGGTCATCGTCCAACGGGAACTCGAGGCGGATCTCATGGCAAAAGGGATTGAGATTCAGAATGCGCTCGCATTTTATTCCGCGACGATCAAAGCAGGCCGCGTGATGCCGGGAGAGGTCTACCCCCAGACATTGGCTGATCTCACGAGATTGCCCAAACCCTTCTTGCGCAAGGTCTATCTTGATCCAATGGGGCATGGTGAATGGGAATATCTTCGGGCGCCGACAGGCGGCATCATGGGAGTCCGAAGCAAGAGCCGCGCGAAACCATTCCGGCAGCACAACTTTCCCCCTGCTGTCCGTCATTTCGAGGGACGCGCCACCTATCATGATTGGGTCTTCCAACATCCCAGTCCCTCATCAGCTCCGATCGTGCCACAAGGGACTGTGCCCAGTCCTGGGGCGCCATCAACGGTGGGATCGTCGATCACTCCTGGCGGAAGCGCTCCAGTTGCCCAGCCAACTCAAGGGCAGCCGACCGTGAATCCGTAGCCCCTGCCAGCATTCCCTGTGATTCTGGAAACTTCATGACATTCGCGATGAGAGGAGCGTAAAATAAGAATCATCGTATGCGTATTCTTATTACAGGTGGAGCCGGGTTTCTCGGGAGTCATCTCTCCGATTTGCTTCTGCAGGCTGGACATTCCGTGATCTGCATGGACAACCTCCTCACCGGACGGGTCGAGAATATCGCCCATCTGCTCGGGCACGAGCAATTTTCTTTTGTCAAATACAATGTGTGTGACTATCTGCATATTGAAGGTTCACTGGATGCAGTCATGCACTTCGCATCACCTGCGAGCCCGCAAGACTACCTCGAGTTTCCTATTGCCACGCTGAAGGTCGGTGCCTTAGGTACGCATAAGGCTCTTGGACTAGCCAAGGCGAAGGGCGCAAGGTTCCTTTTGGCCAGCACGTCGGAAGTCTATGGGGATCCGCTTGTGAATCCTCAGCCTGAATCCTATTGGGGCAACGTCAATCCCATCAGCCCCCGTGGCGTGTACGACGAGGCCAAGCGTTTTGCAGAAGCCATCACGATGGCCTATCACCGCTATCATGCGGTCGATACCAGGATCGTGCGTATCTTCAATACATTTGGACCGCGCATGCGGCCGAATGACGGTCGCGTCGTGTCGACATTCATCGTCCAGGCGATCCAGGGAAAACCGTTGAGTGTTTTTGGCGACGGATCTCAGACCAGAAGTTTCTGCTACGTTGACGACCTGGTCCTCGGTATCACTGGGTTGCTTTTTCTGGACTCAGACAAAAATGTCGAACAACGGACAGATCGCAAGTTCCTCGTCACCCAAAATAAGGATGTCGACGGATCCAGCATGCATGATCCCGTGAATATCGGGAACCCGCGTGAGCTGACCGTCTTGGAGATCGCGAAACTGGTATTGGAACTCACCCGTTCATCGAGCCAAATCACCCATCATCCGCTGCCCGCCGATGATCCCAAAGTCAGACGGCCCGATATCAGTCGGGCGCGCACTCTCCTAAATTGGGAACCTCAAGTACAGCTCGAGGATGCCCTCCGTCGCACCATCGAATACTTCAGGAGCGTGATCTAGCAGGATGCTGGAAAAGTCCGCCAGCCCTATGGGAAGGCTCAGGTCAAGGCTGAGGATAAAAGAGTCTGATCTTCGCTCAACCTTGACCTCGACCTCAGCCTCTCTCCCCCAGCTATCCTGCGAATGGCTGCCTTGACCGCGTTGAAACTCGCGCGGTATCCTGTCCCTGTCCCAACGTCATGAGATAAGAGTCTTTTTATGCTGTCTGACCAAAGTAACCAGGCGGAAGCGTCAGTCGAACCCATCGAATCGGCAGATGTGGAAGTGGTTGCGTCCATACCGATTCCAGAATATGTCAACGGATTGGTCACGCGAGCAAAAAGTGCCTCGGGCCGACTGGCTACGCTTTCGACTGCCGTGAAGAACCGGGCCCTTCTGGCGATGGCAGAGGCGTTGGAAGAGCAGAAGGATGCGCTGCGCGCCGCGAATGAACTGGATCTGGAGGCCTTTGGGACTGCGCCGGAGAAGATGGCGATAGCGGACCGGCTGCGTCTGACGTCCGAGAGGATCGTCGAGATGGCGGCAGGCCTGCGTGAAGTGGCCGCGCTCCCTGACCCACTCGGTGACATGCCGAAGATGTGGACAAGGCCGAACGGAATGCAGGTGGGGCGCGTGCGGATTCCGATCGGCGTCATTGGAATTATTTATGAATCCCGTCCGAACGTCACGGCGGATTCCGCCGCCCTGTGTTTAAAGTCTGGGAACGCCTGCGTGCTTCGGGGAGGGAGCGAGGCGATCCATTCGAATACGGCGATTGCGACAGTCCTATCGGAGGCGGCAGAGAAAGCCGGTGTCCCAGCCGGGGCGATCAGTTTTGTCGCGCGGCCCGACCGTGAGCTGGTTCCTCTTCTGCTGAAGCAAGATCGCTACATCGACCTGATTATCCCGCGCGGTGGCGAATCGCTGATGCGCGTCGTCACCGAGCACGCCACGATCCCCGTCATCAGGCACGACGCCGGCGTTTGTCACATCTATGTCGATGCCGATGCCGACCCAGCCATGGCCGAGCGGGTCTGCTTCAACGCGAAGGTGCAGCGGCCGTCGACCTGCAATGCGATGGAGACCCTCTTAGTTCATCAAGGCATTGCGCGTCACTGGCTCGCCCCCTTCATTGATAAATTGGTGGCGGCCAAAGTCGAGGTCCGCGGGTGCCAGAAAACCTGTCAGCTGTCATCGTCGGCCAAACCCGCGAGCGACGAGGATTTCGGAAAAGAATTCCTCGATCTCACCGTCGCGGTGAAAGTGGTCAAGCACGTCGATGAGGCG
>JBKJZK010000296.1:0-1330 GCA_046715215.1 Nitrospiraceae bacterium | reverse complement strand
ACCGCGACCTTTGTTTTTTCCGCCTGCTGCATCTTGCTGTCCAGAACCGGAAGGGGCCAGGCTCACATAAATCGGGTCCTGTGGCTGCCGTTTGGGAGCGGCGCTGAGGGTCTCAAGCGAGGCTGTTTTTTTCGCCCGGATCTGCTCGGCCATCTCCTGAGCCGCGACTTGCCGTTTAGCCATCGGGTCCTGGGAATCGTGAATCGTCGTTTGCCCGTTTGAGCCTGTCTCGTACACGAGGGTCCTGGTCCCTTGCTCATCGACACGGTAGACTTTCTTCTCCCCGTTGACCTTCGAGGTGTAGTACCCTCCCGCACAAGCCGTTAGTGCGAGGCAGAGAACGGCGACGCAGTAGGAGGACAGGGTGGTCATCGGTCTGCTCGATTTCAACGGCATGAGCGGTGCTCCTTTTTAAAGAACGGCCAGTGTGGTGTGAGTGATCTGCGTGACGTCTTCGAATGCATTCGATAAGTCTAGCAGTCCGGAGCGCCCTGTCGAACACCGTGATATTTCATGGCTATTTATGGTTGCCTGCACAACACGGGATAATCCTCCGCTTAAAGCAGAGAATCCTCGTCAGCCCCCGTTTCGTGGCGGATGAAGCGGTGGTGCTAGTCGCGCCTGGCGAGAAGGGCTTCTTTGAGCTTGGCCTTGGCAGCGGGGAAAGCTGCGCGTCCTCTTGTGGATGGGCCTCAGATGCTAAACGCCGCGTAGCCTGCCGTAGGGCCACCAGTTGCCGCCGGAATTGCGCGCAGGCTTGGCATATCCAGTAATGGAATTACAGCTGAATCCTGGTCGAGAGCGGGAGCGTCCGGTCCATGGATCCGAACGCGAGCCGTGTCACGTCGCGGCAAGGAGGAGTGATGCGGGCGAGCAAGACTTCATTGTGCTACTTCAAGTAATGGAACATTCTTCCTCCAGATCATAGTAGAGGATCGCGCATGGCACGACCTTTCACGCCGTCATTCTTTTGTCGTGTGTCTGTGCCTTTCGATGGTGGCTTCGCGACTGGACCTGATTCGCGGCGCCGGCGTATGATCACGGTCTTCGCTTTGGGGCGGGCAGTCTCAGTGATGACCCCTAGTTCTTCGATGAGCACTCGCAAGGGTTCGGCCACCGACCAAGCTTGCGCGCAGCAGCCTCGCGGCTGGTGCGGAGCCTGAGCATCGAAAATTTCCGAGACTTGACCTAGACAGGCTTCATGCAGAAGCGCTTCGAGGCCGGCGAGAAAACCGCGAGCCTTGTTTCGTGCCGAGGCACTCTGGCCGAATGCTTTCATCCAGGCGGTGACAAACGGACCCAACAAGAAGGGCCAGACCGTACCCTGGTG
>JBKJZK010000295.1:0-4296 GCA_046715215.1 Nitrospiraceae bacterium | reverse complement strand
GGTATCTCCTGCCCCTCGCAGCCAGGACGAACGTCGGGCAAGTCGTCAGCATCAGGACGTTGGAGAAGCAAATCACCAGACTGCTGTCGTCACAACTACCAGAATTGCGCGCGATCGGAGACGAACTAAAGGATGCCTGCCAGCGGTCACCCGTGAACCTCTGGGGCGAGCTATGTGGTCAGCCGGCCGGAGTACACGAGCCCCTCGCGCCGACGCTCGCACGCCATGCCAAGTCGAACGATTATCAAGCCTCGGTCTACCAGGACCTCGCCAAATATGCGAAGGACGCGCTCCGGGGAACCGGATTAGATCAACCGGCGTCCTGGGGTATGCCGGAGCCGGTGGACCTCATCGAACCCCACGATCCGTTGGACGAAATCGTGGCCACGTTGCTGTACCGTGTCTCGCATGCGCCCTATCGGAGCCTCCTCGCAGTAGTCCGTACCTGGACGGAGAAACAAAAACAGGAAGCGGTCGATGTGGCGATGAGCGCACGAGGGCCCTACGACGAACTCATCAAAGAGTTTCGCAGCGGCTACGCCTTCACGTTCGACGTGCTGATGGACATCGGAGGCTGGCGCGACATGCATCGGCATCGGCGTTGTCAGCAGATTCAACAGAACTTTACGACGGTGCACGGGTATGAGATCCCACCGCCGCTCGTGCAAGCGGGATTGGATCAGGAGTATCGACAGGCGATGGACGCAGTCCGTTCGGACATCGAGCAGCTCAAGAAAACGAGCGCGGAGGGGTCGCTTTACGCGACGCCCTTTGGATTCAAGGTGCGTTGCTTGTTCAAAATGGACTATGCAGAAGCCGAGTACATCGCGAGACTTCGCTCCGGTGTGAAAGGCCACTGGTCGTACCGGACCGTGGCCTGGTCGATGAAACAAAAACTTGCGGCGCGCTATCCCGCTCTCGGGGATCGCATTCAGGCCACCTCGCCGGACATCGAAGACACCCTCACCAGATAATCCATATGACCGACCCCGATGGCCGACCACCAAGCCCAATATGAGACGATGCTGTTGGAGGGCCAATGGGATAAGGCCCGGCACGCCGCACTGGCCTGGGCCCGCCATCCCGCCACAGACCGAGATCCTCGACCCCATTTTGCCTTGAATGTGATCCACCTGCTCCGCGGGGAATTCGCCGAAGCCTGGAATACTCACCCGAAGTGTCTGCAGGAACCAGAAGACATTGCCCAGGTCAAAGAATGGATCGAAGGATTCGTTGCGCGACAGCCGCCGCAGGCCCATGCCCATCTCGTGATGGGATTATTCCTGGCCCAATCAGGCCAATCCGAACAGTCGATCGTATCCTACAAAGAATCGGCCAAACTTGCGCCACAGTCCGCCTATCCTCATTATTTTCTCGCACAGATTCATGAGCGGGGCAACCACCTCGAAATGGCCATAAAGGAATACCGCGAGGCCGTCAGCCTCGATCCTTCCTATGCCCCGGCGCGAACCAATTTGGGTGTAGCCTATCAAGAGCAGGGCCGGTTAGAGATGGCGATCCCGCAATATCGGGAAGTGATCAAGCTGACGCCGAACGATGCGACCGCCCACGCGAACCTCGCCTGCGCGCTCGCCGAGCAGGGCAAGTTTGAGCCGGCCTTGCAGTCCTATAAGGAAGCATTGCGCCTAAACCCCAAGGACGCAGCAATGCATTTCGCGCTGGGAGGTCACTACGAAACGAGGGGCCGCCTGGATCTGGCACAGAAGGAATATGACGCAGCCCTCATTGCCGATCCGACCTTCGGCCCGGCACACTCGGCGATCGGCTGGTTGGCGCTGGGCAAACAGCGCATGCAGGACGCGTACGAAGCCTTCAATCGAGCTCTCAAGTCCAACGAGGAAGATCCTCGGGCCTACCACGGCATCGCCGAATACTATTCCCAAAAGGGGAAGCGAGAGAGCGCACTGGACAATTTTGCAAAGGCGCTCAAGTACTATAAAGATCCCGATAAGAAGAATGCGATTTTGAACCAGCTATTCCAAGAAGGCCAAATGGCGGATTAGCAGCTGCTGATCGGGCGATGCAGCTCATTTCTGATGGCCACGATACGGTACTGATTTCCAAACCCATCCTCGACGAACTACTCACCACCCTTGCTCGCAAGTTCAGCCGTGATGCCGATGCTTCGAGTCATACGGCTCTTTACTGACCCGGTAGTTTGTGTGGCCGGATCGCCGGCCCATTCGAATCGGTACGGATCTGCCGCTAGAAGTGGCGAAATCATCTCTGCCACTCCATTCTTTAAAAATCGTGAGCCAGCTTGCGGCTGGACACAATGCACGCTCTGGCTTGACCATTATGAGACGATCCGGCTAGTATCCACAATGGAATCATTATGGAACCACTGCAGAGGAGACCTTTATGGCAACCTTGACCATCAAGAATATCCCAGATCCCCTCGTCAAACGGCTCAAGAAGCAAGCGGCGGCGCATCGACGAAGCCTGAATTTCGAGGTCATCTCCTATCTTGAACAGATGACGCACAGCGTTCCAATTGACGCCGACGCTCTGCTCGCGAGGGCACGGGCTGTTCGCCGAACGCCCAAAGGTATCCGCCTGACCGATCGCATGCTCGATGAGCTCAAAGTGGCAGGGCGAGCATGATCGTGGCCGATACGAATCTCTTAATCTATCTCTATGTCCAAGGTCAACGGACGGAAGAGAGTGAAGCAGTGTTGCAACGAGATGCACTGTGGGCAGTGCCGTTGCTGTGGCGTTCAGAGTTTCGGAACAGCTTGCTCGGACTTGTCCGCGCACATGCGCTCCAATTGGACGATGCGCTGACCATGATCGACGAAGCCGAGCAATGGCTGACCGGGCGTGAATATAGCGTGCTTTCCCGTCAAGTGCTCACGTTGGCCAGTCGGTCCGGTTGTTCAGCCTATGATTGTGAATTCGTGGCCCTCGCCAAGGATTTAGCGGTTCCGCTGGTGACGAGCGATCGCCAGATTCTCAAGGCATTCCCGACCATTGCCATCTCTCCATCCGCCTTCACGGCCTGATCTATTTCAGAGATTCCAGAGGCTGCTCAAAATTTCCGCCAGCAAGGCCTCAGGGAGTTCGGTCGCCGAGGTGGACGCGTATGGACCTGCATGATAAGATTCAGCCCGTAATAAGAGGTATGACCATGGCGACAGCGGCGAAACGACAACTGGCCATTCCTGCAGCTCTCTCGAGAGAACTGGATCAACTCGCTCGGCGTGAGGGGAAGAGTGCCCTTGCGGTCTTGCAGGATCTCGTCTCAGAGAGCAAACACAATCGGCTTGGACAGGAATACAGAGCCATCCAAGGCTATTGGAGTAAAAAGGCGAAAGCCAAAGGCATTCTTACGGCCCGTGATCTCCAGAGGTATCTCGCGAAACCGTGAGGGTCGTCCTTGATACCAATATTTACGTCTCGGCGTTCGTCCTGCCCGGCTCCTCTGCTGATCGAGCGATGCAGCGCATCTTCGACGGCCACGATACGTTGCTGATCTCCAAGCCCATCTATTGTGGCACCGCGGAAATTCAATGGTCTGCACATCTAGCCTGGACTATTCATGAATACCTGCTGCGTCGTCCGATCGTCTCGCCCGGCGGCTTTTCTCGTTCGGTCTTCTCGACGGACTGCAAGTACGCCTACGTCGGCCTTCGGTCTCGAACGCCTCGCGACGGCATTCATGAATAATCCGGGCTAGGACAACAGGAAAACATCGCGCAGGATGCTCAAAAAGGCCGTCCAGCGCGGCCGCAGCGAGCGAGGAGGCGAGGCGTACCCTTGTGGTACGTCGAGTCTCTGAGCGATGCGAGAACAAAGCTGGCGGACTTTTTCAGCATCCTGCTAGAACACGATATCGAAGGAGCGAAGGAGGCACGGAGCATGAAAGAGTATCGCGTCAAGCCAGAGTCACAACTCAACTTGGATACGCGTGATCCCGACGACACCGGTGAGTACAAGAAAACGGATCAAGGCAAAGAGAAGGCGAAGGCCATCACGGTTCAGTTGATCGGCAGGCTTGAGGAACTGCAGGAACGCCTCTATGCCAACGGCAACCGTGCGGTGCTCATCGTGTTACAGGGGATGGATACCAGCGGCAAGGACGGGACGATCAAGAGCGTGATGTCCGGTGTGAATCCGCAGGGCTGCAAAGTCGTGTCCTTTAAAGCTCCCTCGTCGGAGGAGCTGGATCATGATTTCCTGTGGCGCGTGCATCAAAAGGTGCCGTCCAAGGGCCAGATCGGCATCTTCAATCGCTCGCACTATGAGGACGTGCTTATCGCCCGCGTTCATGGGTGG
>JBKJZK010000294.1:0-2824 GCA_046715215.1 Nitrospiraceae bacterium | reverse complement strand
AGAAACTGTCAGGCGCGGCAAACAGTTTTTAGGGGGAAACGGTTACCTTCCCAGTGATCTCTATCGCAGTTATCTCCGTTCCGGCAGGATTCAGCTCCGGCATCTCGATACCGCCCTCACGCCGCTGATGCATGACAAGCACGTGACCATCGGAGCTCGCTCAGTCTCTCACGGCGAGGTCCTCCGCGCTTGCCTGGCCGAAGGTCTCTGCACGCCGACCGAAGAACCGCTTGAGGCTCATTGGGATCACGATCCCCATCGCCAGCTGGTCGAGTCGCTGGCCGACCGCCTCGCCTCCGTCCTTACCTCTCAAGATCTGCGTGAGAAGATTCAGGCTATTGCGGATGGGGACCAGTCCGCGCTCGGCCGATGGATCACGCTCTCGCACTGGTGCGACCAGACGCTCGGCACGCAGATCGTCGGCCAGATCAACAGCGAACTGATCAAGTGGTGCGAGGCCTTCCTGGACGAAGGCCATGCCACCTGGCCCATGCCTGGCCGGGAAAAAGGATTGTACGGAGCCTGGAAAACCCTCGCGGCACTGGAATGGTCGCCCTGTGGGATTGCAGACAGCCGAAGGAAAATCTCGCGGCTGCCCGACCACCCGGAAGATGCATTGCTGGAGAGCCTCGATGCCCTGGCTATTCCGACAGCACTCCGGCAGGACTACCTGGCTCTCCAGCTGACGGCGCTGCCGGGCTGGGCCGGATTCATCAAGTGGCGCGCTGAAGAACGAGAATACGAATGGCAACGGGCCTATCCGGTCGGTCTGGTAAAATACCTCGCGATCCGTCTCTGGTATGCGCAGGAGTTAGTTCAGAAGGCCTGCCGTGAGGAGCTGGGCATCGATGGACAGTACCAGGCGGTGACAGTTTATATGCAGCGCAATACAAGCGAGTACTTCCTGAGAAGGGAACGGGTCGCCGGCCGTCTTCCAGCTGCCTATGCAGAGGAAGTCGATCGTCTCGGTCATCAAAAGAGCAACGGCTGGGAAAGGCTGTTCGACCGCTACAGGACGGACGTCGTGCCCCGCCAGGAACGAGTCACTCGGCGGGGCGCAGCCAAGCAGTTGCGTGCTCTCGCCTCAGCGCTGCACATCGATCCGACTGCTCTGCTGGACAGTTCACCGACTGACCTCAGGCAGCTCGTAGATTGGATGAAAGCCTTCCCGGAATCAGACCATGGCCCTATCTGGCTCAAGGCCTTCGAAGCAGGCTATCAGGACCAACTGTTGGGAAAGCTCATGCGCAATGTGAGTTCAGTGGAAATCCTGCGCAGACAATCCAGCGCGCACAGCGCGCGTGAGGGGGAGGCTCCTCCGGCTAAGCCGGTGGAGGGGGTGACGCAAGCCCCTGGAATAGTCCGCCCTCACTCTCAATCGATCTTCTGCATCGATGTGCGCTCCGAACCGTTCCGGCGTCATCTTGAATCAACCGGCGCGAACGAGACCTATGGGTTCGCCGGCTTCTTCGCTGCCTTTATCCGCTACCGGGCTTGGGGTAAAGAGCATGACACTGAACAATTCCCAGTCATCATGCGCGCAAAAAACGAGGTCCGCGAAATCCCCCGCAGCTATCTGGATCACGCCTTGTCGAAACACGAGTCCCGAACCAAGATGGTCCATGCGGGCCATACCCTTCTGCACGACTTGAAAGAAAACGTCGTCACGCCCTATGTCATGGTGGAGTCGTTGGGATGGTTTTATGGCCTCCCAATCTTTGGGAAGACCCTGCTGCCCTCGTTGTACCGTCGCTGGACCGCCTGGTTGGGGAGATTCTTCGTGCCGTCGATCGCCACGACTCTCACCATCCACAAGCTGGGGCCGACCGACACGGCGGAAATGCTGGCAACAGAGCAACGGGCTACCATACGGCAGGCCTTGCAAGAGCGAATCGGCTTGCGCAGTTCCCAGATCACGCCAGAGCTGGTCGAAGCCTTGCGGCAGCGGGCCTTGAGCGGGGAGGGTGACCCGGAACCTCCTTTGACCACGTCAGCGACAAACGCAGGGCTCTCGTCGGAAGCCCTGACCACCTTCGTGACTGTCTTACGGCAGCACTACGAGATCAATCAGCGTTCGGCCTCCAGGCAGAAGGAACGGATCACGAGGGCCGGCTTCACGCTTGAGGAACAAATACTCACGGTGGACACGGCCTTGCGCATGATGGGATTGACGAAACATTTTGCGCGGCTTGTCCTATTTTGCGCCCATGGGAGCACCTCGGAAAATAATCCGTTCGAATCCGCATTGGATTGCGGGGCTTGCGGAGGCAATGAAGGTAAACCCAACGCTCGCGTCCTCGCCATGATGGCCAACAATCAGAAAGTGCGGGAGCGGCTGGCGAAGAAAGGTATCGAGATTCCTCCCGACACACACTTTCTTGCCGGCCAGGTCGATACCACAACCGATGACGTGCACCTGTTCGACCTTGAAGATGCCCCGCCGACCCATCGCACGGATATCGCACGGCTGCTCGAAGATCTGAACGAAGCAACCGGTCTGACGAGCCAAGAACGTTGTGCCCGTTTCCCTGAGGTCGCGGCGACTCTGCCAGTGCACAAGGCGGCGGCACATGTGCGCCGACGGAGCGTGGACTGGAGCCAGGTGAGACCGGAGTGGGGTTTATCAGGCAATACGGCATTCGTCGTCGGCCGACGGGATCTCACAAAGACGCTCGATCTGGAAGGGCGCGTCTTCCTGCATTCGTACGACTACCGCGAAGACCCGAGCAATCGGTTGCTCGAAGTCCTGTTGACCGCCCCGCAAGTGGTGGCGCAATGGATCAACATGGAACATTATTTTTCAACGGTGGACAACGATGTGTAT
>JBKJZK010000293.1:0-2270 GCA_046715215.1 Nitrospiraceae bacterium | reverse complement strand
CACTAACTCGGCGGCGCGCACAGACGTGGTGCTCCTTATTCGTCGCACCTCCGTGCGCACCAGAGGGTACGCTTCCGGTTTTCTTCGGCTGCGGCCTTGTTGGCGGACGTTTTGAGCAGCCTGCGGGATCTGGCACTGTGGCTGCTCTGTGGGGGCCTGCCGCCATTGCCCCGGAAAAAATCTGCATGGTAGGATAGCGGGACTGGAAGTTGCGAATGTTGAGTTGTGAATGAACAATGTTGAATTTTCAGGCTGGTCGGAAATTCACCATTCAGCATTGAACATTGAGGAGAAGGAGGGCGCCATGAAAACGCTATGGATTGCACTCTTTGCATTACTAGCTCCCATTGCTGCGGCACATCTGGTCCTTGCCGCGGGTTTTTTTAAGGTGGGCGAGAAGGCGCCTTCGTTTGCGTTGACGACCATCACCGGTGAGACTGTGGGGCTGGATACCTATAAGGGGAAGGTCGTGGTACTCGGACTGTTTCATATCTGCGACCCTTGTATGAGGCAGGGGTCGACGCTCCAAAAAGTTTCCGAGATGACGAAGGGAAAAGACGTGGCTGTACTCGGCGTCAATTCTTCCGGCAACTCGAAGAAAGAAGTCGGCGAGTTCTTGGCCGCCTTTCCCGTGAAAGTCACGTATCCCTATCTGCTTGATCCGAGCAAGGTGACGGACAATTTGTATGGCGGAGGGAAGTTTATTCCCAACGTGTATGTGATCGATCAGCAGGGCGTGATCCGGTGGCAGCGTGTCGGCAATATGGATCTGGCGGGTGAAGAGGCGATTGTGGCGGAAGTCGAAAAACTGTTGGCGGCTGGAAGCAGCAAGATGTAAGGCGCGCCGCGGTCGGGGAATCCCGCTGCTCGAGGAACGCGCACGGTAAAGCGGTGTTCGTTCGACGTGCGCAGACGAGGATTCCCCCGCCGTGGCGCAGAAGCAATACCGACTTCCGCGAGGGAGAGGAAAGAAGACGATGGATGAGATGGAAGAGGGAAAGCAGAAATTTTTGGAGGTGGTGAAGGGGACTGATGCTGCTGTGCAGGTCGTCATGCCCGTCACGCCTTCTAATAGTATGTTTCTGATTTCCCTGACGAAGGGGCCGAATCGGAAGTTCATTACGATCTCTGAAGACGACATCATCGATCTGCCCAACGAAGCCAGTATCCTGGCTAAGGTGACAAAAACTGTCAAAGATGCCGTCGCCGCATTGTGAAGACGTGAGGCGCGGTAACGCAAGGAGCCATCAGTTCTAAGCTCGTTGATCTGCGCTATCAGCCCTTGGCTATTGGCTCTCATGAAAAACCTGCTTCCCGGCATCTGGCAATGGTCCTGGTTCTCCGAAGAGAAGCAGCTCGATTTCAACGGGCTTTTTCTGACGGTCGGGGAACACAAGATTCTTATCGATCCTCCGCCGATGACAGGGGAAGCCAGCTCCGTGATTCTCCGCAACGGCCCTGTCGATTACATCATCGTAACGAATCGCGACCATGCCCGTGAAGCGGCGAGGTACCAAGACGAGTTTCGCTGCCAGCTGCAAGTGCCGGAGGCCGACGCGCCGCAGATGGATCTCATGCCGGCCAAAACGTTCAAAGACGGGGAATTGCTCACGGGCGGAATCTGGGCGATCCAGCTGAAAGATCAGAAGTCTCCCGGCGAATCGGCTTTGTTTATTCAGCAGGGGAAAGGCGTGCTGATTGTCGGCGATGCGTTGATCGGGAAGCCAGCGGGCTCCATCAGTCTGCTGCCAGCAGAAAAATATGCCGATGTGGGGAAGGCCCAAGAGGGATTACGTCGTCTCTTCAAGTACAATTTCGATAGTTTATTGGTCGGCGACGGTGCCTCGATGCTCACCGGCGCCAGGCAGGCGGTCGAACGGTTGCTCCAGCCCGCATTATGACGCTACGCAACGGACTCTCCGAAGAACTCAACCGCCAGGGAAACGAGCATTTTTCGCGCGGGCTCTATCCCGATGCCTATACTTGCTATGCGAAGGCGTTGGAATGCGACCGGCTGACCGGGGATCAACGGGCGTTGGCTGCCACGCTGGGAAATCTCGGAAACATTTGTGCGGTCAGTGGACGTCGAGAATCGGCGCAGACCTATTATCAAGAGGTGTTGGAACTCCAGAAGATTCTCGGGGATGAGAAGGGGATCGGGACGACGTTGGGCAATTTAGGGAATCTCAGAGCCGACACGGGCGAATGGGATCGTGCCAAGGCCTACTATCTCGAAGCGCTGGATCTTATGTGCAAGACTCACGACGATG
>JBKJZK010000292.1:0-7741 GCA_046715215.1 Nitrospiraceae bacterium | reverse complement strand
GAGGTGAACATTGAAAAATCCGGCTTCGTCATTGCGATGAGGTCACGCTTAGGATACCCGTGATAATCGTTTTGCCTGACTACAATGTCCCCCCGTTTCTCCAACTTCTTGAGCGTTTCTAAGATATGCTTGGGGACTGGTCCGTACTGTTGCTTCACGTAGGTTTCCCCAGTGATGGTCTCCCCTCGCATCTGTAGCGAAATCACATCTGAGTACCACAAGATTTTATTCAGCTTGGTAGAACCAAGAAGGGTAAGATCTTGGCACTTGTAGCAGATGTAGTGGGCAAGAGCCTCAAGCTTCTGAGGCACATGCCGGCGCCGCCGCCCCATTCTTATCCGTGCCATAAGCCCGCCTCCTGTGGATGAACACTATTAAGAACCGCAAGGAAATCTTTGTAAAACGATTTCAAAAAGTCCGAATGAATTCACAAGAGGATAGCGAGACGAGCTCATCATTATAGTGAACAGTGTTGCCGGGAAGCAACCAACCAGTTTTCCCTTGGCTGGTGGGAACAGAACCGCTACCATCCAACTCATCTATCTACCGAGAAATTCTGCAACAGGCTTGCGGTCCAGCTTTTCGTGGTAAGTCTGGTTGCTGTAATCCTTTAGGCAGTCATAGCAGGCTTTTTCGCAATGACATGTACTACAGATCTCATAGGCCTTACGCACTACCTCTGACCAGTTGTCGAATCCCTCTTTAGCAAACCCTGCACCTCCTGGGGTCCGGTCGTAAAGAATAATCTCGACGTTGGCTCCCTCGGTGCGTTTTCCCAGCCATCGCCACGAGACTCCGATATCCATTGCCTCAATGTCTAATACAGCACACAACCCTTTTTGCAAAGAATACGCGAGTGACTCGACAGAAGGGACTGGTGCCTGGGGGCGAGCGATCAGACAGAACGTTTCAAACTCATGACCGTATGCCAGAGGAGCCGACGGTTTCCCCAAGGTCACGGTATTCTCACACTGCATGCTGCCCGAGAATGCCCTGAGCTTGTTGTGCTTCTGACCGGACTTCACCGAACTGAGAGGTGCACTACAGCCACACTTAGGACAAAGCATAAACCCTTTATTCCCAGGACCGAGATTGTAGCGGAAGAGATGTCCTTTTTCCTTTAAGGCCACATGAAACAGTCCGAAGTCGCGAAGAAGGTCCGGCTCGACAAAATCAATAAAGTGGGTGAGCGTTTGTCGTTGGCGAACCAGCGTGGTTCTTCGATGGCGTGTAGCCCCCTGGTTGTCTTTGTCGATTCGCACACTAAAGGCCACTGGCGCAACGAAAGGCTTGAGGTCTTGGGACGGATTAATCGCCTTGTGGCAGACGGCGCATTCTCCCTTAAGCTCGTCCTGAGTACCTTTAGTTCTGATTTGCTCACAACCCCTGCATTTGAAATACCACCGACGTTTCGGTTTGTCCGTTTCGCTGACAACATATAGACCCGCACTCGTAAAAACTTTCTTGTGGGCAATGACCTGGGCTCCTGGTGAAAATTCTGCAATGGCAAGGGCTCGGTCACGACTGAGCTCTACATCTACATCACGTGACCAACGTGTCCAGCCGGTTTCCAATGTAACGACATCCAAAGGAAATGCGTACCGGGGAAGAAATCCTCGTTTGGCGAGGACCGCAATGACATCACTGCCCAAAAGATCTTTAATGGCTCTTAGGATCTCGCTATTATTCTCTCCCTCTTTATTTACCTTCTCCAGTTCATTCCGCAACGCTTCCAGCTCACCGGAAATTGTTTCGAGAATATGGTGATAGGATTCGAGAGAAGACGCTTTTCCGTTCTCAAATCCATCAACAGCATCAAGCAAAGAACGCCCAGTTATAGTCCGAACAACACTGACCTCGCCTTGCGGGGTGAACCATCCTCGAAAATCCAAATATATCTCGAGGGAAGGAATTAGCCGCAATTTGGAAGGTATTTTCTCTCTGGAATCTGGGGAGAGAAATCCTTCTAGCCGTATACTTTGTCCTATCTTGCCCAGCAATTGTTCCTTTGAGATCTTGGTGCGCAAAAATTGTGCAAAGACTATGGCATTGAAATGTCGCTGGGCAATAATGCGGTTGCTTAAAAAGACGGTTGGGGTTCGCACTTCGCCGGACATCAATCGAGGAGGGTTACTCCAGGCATCCGCATCGTATTTCGTCCGACGGCAGAGCGTGACGCAGACGGCATTCTTATCTTCGCCGCGGCCAGCACGTCCTACCCGCTGGACGTAATTGGCACTTGTGGGAGGGGCGTTACGCAGCAGCACCTTTTGCAGGTCTCCGATATTGATTCCCATTTCGAAGGTCGTCGTGCTGCTGAGCAGGTTGACGCCCTCCGCAGCTCGAAACGCATCTTCAATCTTCTTGGCTAGGTCTTTTTCGATCTGGGCAGTATGCTCTTCTGAGTTCAGGGTGCTGAAACGTGGCACAATAGCGCCGGACACCCAACGACCGATCATGTTCGCATTTGCAGGGTCGAAGGGCCGAGCCAGTTGCGGACCTTCGCATTCCTTTCGCGGGCAGCACTTCCCAGCCGAGTAGGCGGTCGCGATTCCGCATCGAGTACAGACGTGACGACGAGATGCGCTCACAACAAAAAGCCGCTCATGATCGAGCTTCCACTGTCCCCTACTTTCAATGAGGAGCGAGTTGGAAGTCAGAAAGTCCCAAATCTGTTCAGCAACCGCCAGGATATTGTCTTGCGGTAGGAGAAGCAGGCGCCTCAAATAGCTGGTGATGAAGTTGTGCCGGTATGTACCATCTTTATTGACAAGAGGTAGCCACCCTTTTGTGTTTCTGATCTTATCTTTTCGCAACACATAGGCTATGGGTGCGGAAACACGACCGAATGCCGGAGCGTCAGGTTCGACACTTCTTGGAAGCGTGAATGCTTTTGCCTGACGAATAAACCCCAGCAATACTTGGAGTGCAGCGTCGGTTTCAGATGGATTGAGGTGTGGGGCATTCAGGAGTGAGCCAAACAGCGCCTTTTCTCTTTCGTTGACGCGATACTCGACTGCGACCAATCCGAAATCTTCTGCGGATTCGCGAGCGGCATCGGGAATCCAAAAATATGCAAATGTCTCCGCAATCCAGAGGTCACGCATGCCTTTTGAGTCTGGTTTCTCATCCGGCAATCGCGAGACCGGCAAGAAGAAGTCTGGATCGTGAATGTCTGAATCCTTATCGGCGAATTCGGCAAGGCGCTGAGCCAGGTCAACGAAGGTCAATGGCTGGGCCTGTGCCCTTACAACTTCTGTGATCTTGCGCCCCAGGTCGTACGAAAATGTCTCTTCCTCAAGGAGGGATGGGAACGCAGCGGCGCGTTGGCGGTTGTCCGTGAAGCAGAGCAATTTTCGCGGGAGTCTTCCAGCAGCCTTTTGAGGAGTGACTTGGAAATGCGCCAAAGGAATGGCCATCGCCATCCCTATTTCATCGTCAGATTCTTGAAAGCGGCGAACCGGTTCGAGGCCTGAGCTATTTCGCGCCCCGCAGTTCGGACAGGAAGTTAAAGGCTTTTTCTCCTGCTTGTAGAGGTTCTCACGATCTCTTGCCCTTCCAGTATTCGGACATTGCCGATGGAAGATCTGTATTGATCGGAGATGGGGCTGAGCACAAGCGCAATTATCTCCTGCCCCCGGGTCATTCTTTTTCCCACAGATCACACACCAATTCAGTTTGGCGGGATTGGCGAATAGATCTTCTTGTTCTTCATCCTCCTCCTCACCTTTCGACTGCGTCGGATACGGCAAGCTGCCTTCGACACTGAAATAGGACCAATAAGAATCCGCAGCCCAGCTTAATTCTGTACTGAAAGAATCAAAATCAGCCCTCACTCCGTCGGTTTCGTTGTCAGGACTTTGCGCGCGCCGCGGTCCTAAATCTTGCAACGCGCCAAAAAGGTATCCGCACTTGCGGCAGCTTACTACCTCCACCAGTTTTGATATTCTATTAGCACCATGACAAGCTGGGCAGTCTCCTTCGGGCACATCCGTTCCATGCTTTCTTGATACAAAAAAAGCGGCTTCTGCATCACAACAATCAGGGCAGTCACTGTGGAGACAGACGTGTAACCCGCCCTGCGCTCTCACAAAATAGTGCAATCGAGTGGGCAAGAGGTCTTCATTTGAGCCATCTTTCTTGGCGGCTGCGACGATCTCCAAGAGAGCTTGGAGCCCTTCCTTTGATTGTGGGTCCTGTGGCCAAATGGCTGTCGCTGCTTTGTCTAGGAGCGTTGCTTGGGTGAGTGTTTTTCGGAGTCGATACAGGTTGTCATCGTGAGCAAGCAGATCAGCAAGCGGTTGGGTTGCAGTCTCAGCTCCCAGAAGATGCCGAACATCGGCTTGAGGATCACCGCGCAAGACCTCAGCTACTTGTAGGTAGTTGTTGAGCGAAGGCGTGAATGCTGGCTGCTTAAGCGAGGGTTCAATTGTGTCTCCGCCGATCGGGTTGTCTTCTGAAAACGTTTCATCGAAGAGATTAGAGGCAAACTGCCTGACTTTCTTTCTGCTTGAGGGATCATCTTTCTTGCCAAGTGTCGCGGATGTTGCAATGCATGTGAGCCTCTCAAGACCAAGACGATCTTTGACTCGACGAATCAGGAAAGCAATTTCAGTAGATTGGACACCGCGGTAGGCATGGGCTTCGTCCAATACCAAGAACTTGAGTCGGGCGTTTTCAAAAATGGGGGCATCGACCGGACGCTCCAATAGATATTCCAGCATCGAAAAATTCGTAATAAGGACTTGCGGCGGCGTGGCGCGAATGGCGTCACGGTGGTTGAGCCTGTTCGGAATATCTCGTGTGAGTTGATTACTAAGGCGGCGCTCGACTTCCTGCTGTAATTGCCGCTGGGTCATGCCTGCGTCAGCTAATTGTTCTCGAATACTTTCTCGAATCCGTCCGACATACTCCTTCTGATCGGTAGGTGTCTGGCCGGTAAAGCGGGCGAATGTAATGTGGGGGTGATCCCGCAACATCTGTTCCCATTCCCCCAATTGGTCGTTGACCAAGGCATTGAGCGGATAGATGATAATGGCGCGGAGGCCTGGGGCGGGATCGCTGAGCAAATCATCCAGAATAGGAATCTGATAGCACAGCGTCTTGCCGCTGCTCGTCCCGGTGGCAATGATGGCGTTCTGTCCGCCTAGTAAGAGCCGAAGAGCATCTGTCTGATGTTTCCATAACCCGTGTCCACTAAGACGCTGCCGGATTGTCTCGATCGTCTTTGGATGCAGCGAGAGTGATTTCAACGGTGCGCCGGGCCGATAATTCTGGGCTTTTTCTAGATAAGGACCTTTGACCAACTCTTGAGCAGAGAGTTTCGCCTCCCAAGTCTGTTTAGCATGATCGAAGGCAGGGTGAATTCGGTATTGAGCCTTGAGGAGTTCAAGGTAAGGCAGAAACACCTCTTTATGAAAGCGAGTTGTTAGTGATTCCATAGTGAAGAACCTACACGAACGTTCATATGTTTAAGGCCTTGAATAATTTCGTCACGCAGACGAAGCTCCCAAGACATCGAAAGATAGGGGACCTCCCCTCGTTTATTGACTACCTCTATATCAGGCAGGCTGATTCTGACTCCGGGTCTAGGCCTGGACATCCAGCGATAGAACCTCCAAAGCACTGAGGGGTCGCCGCAGTAATTGAGCCGACAGTTCTCGTCTCCCGCGTTAGCTAGTGACGCCCTTGACTCGGCTATCTTCCAGCGCTCTCCTTTTCGGATAAAGAATCCCTCTTTCTCATATTTTCGGAGCAAGTAAGGGGAAAGACGACGGTCGGGATCGATAATATCTCGAGCGAGCAGCAAATCCTCCCATTTCGTTCCTTCCTTCTCCTGACAAAGAAGGAACCACGGCAGAAATGCACCGGGAAGGTCCTTCCAGCACTCATCCATTCCCAGCTTCTCATGATCGACAAACACCTTGTATACTACTGTCAGTTCAGGCGACTCGACTGAGAATGTCCGTTCGCCTTTCAGGTCAGGTGAGCGGCCAGCTTGTGCCATTTGCTTGAATCCACTGTACACGCCAGGAGGAACCTCAAAAAACGGCCGCTGTCCCCAGTTCCACGTGTAACATTCTTTCTCGTTGCCATCTGTGCTATCAGGAACACGTTCCCATCTCCCTCCTGCAGCTTTGTCATCGACTCGAACTCGAAATTTATCCTTTAACATTGCTTGGGTGTCTCTGAAGTAACCAGAAGGAATGGCAAGAAACAAAATAGGGAGATGCTCTATCTTGCGTTTGTCAGGCCCTATCCAATCGAAATTAGCCGCTCGATGTCCCCTCCCAACGAAAAAGCTCGCTTCGATCTTCGAATTCGTTCGAAAACGAATTACGGTTCTCGGGGAATCATCTATTGTAAGTTCAGCATAATTCCCTGTTGGCCAGAGATGAGTGAGGAAACAATGTGTGCCATCGACCAGCTCATACTTCTGATTTTCCGGAGAGTCTGTCTCCTCAAATCCCTTCCGCGTAATGTGCGGTAATGGTGTGGGGGAAACAAGGACGTAACTGTGTAGGGGTAGATACTCTCGGTCTTGGTTTGTGAGGCGACCACCCCGGTCCAGATCAAAGAGCCCCCAAGGATAGATTCCCCGCAGCCTTTGTGTGCCTGTTCTGCTTCCTGATGCAAGTTTCAAATTCAAGTTATCCTGGAAGGCCAGAGAATTGAGAACCAGCTCGTCCGGACTTCTTGAAGCAGATTGGTTGAGGTGCTCAAGACACCACGTTGCTGGCAACTTGTTCTGTTGGACACCAGGCAGGTAAAGAACGATACGCCCTCGTTGCTCACTCCAAATGAGTTGAGCGCGATCACGAATGAGGGACTCTGGGTTTGTCGGACGAAGAAAGTCCGCTGTCTCCGGCACTTCCTCAAAATATTCGGCTCTCAGGAAGCAGGCCCTGGACAACTCGGTGACAGTCCACTGCGGATTAGTGGCGAGAATGTTTCTTGCGTCCAGTAGTTCTCTTATGAGTGACGTGCTTGTGTCTCGGTTGTCGGTCAGAAATCTCTTCAGACGGTTTCGGGATCCTGTACGCTTCGCAATCTCATGTACCCACTCCTCATCTGTGAATACTTCCCAGGTTTCTAGCCAGGATGCCCAGTCGCAAATCTCCAAGAACCCGTCCCACAGCGAGAGCGGGATTCCGATCTGAGCCACAGCGATGCTGACATAGTAGTGAGGCGTTCGTCGGGCAGTCTTGTTGAGCACTCTTAACCCATAGTGTTCTGAAGCGCGGAAGAAGGAGTTATTCAACTCGGTTTGTTGATTCTGAGGGATAGAGGCACTTCCTACCGACGTGGCGAAGTGAGGCCAAAACGTGTTTTCATCGTATTCAAAAAAAGCCAACCCTCCATAAAGTACGATCAAACAAGCCGGGTATCGATCCAGATCGCGTTTCCAAACATTCCACTCTGATCTTACGACTGATGAGAATTCATCCCATCGCTCTCGATATGGTATGAGGGGCAAGAGCCCACCGGCTTTGGCACGATTGGTAACTGCTTGAGTCTCTAGCGTTTCCTCAAAAGAGGCCTGCCACTTATCGAGTTCATATCCCATAAGCAAGGGCTCGCGTTTAGGGCCTGAGTTAATAGTTCCCGTGCCAACGGTGGCGCGGTCATGATGACCTTCCCCCCGAAAACTACACCATTGGCTAGGAAGTCCGACTGTGCTGTGATGGGCCGAAAGGAGGAGGCCCATGACCCGAAAACGCCATACCGAGGAGCAGATCAT
>JBKJZK010000291.1:0-5595 GCA_046715215.1 Nitrospiraceae bacterium | reverse complement strand
CATCCATGCGATTGCACTCCTCGTCATTACAAAGTAGGGAGGCTCTGACCTGCCCGAAGTGTGGCTTCGAGCAAGAGGATGGACCGGAGTGTCTGCGTTGCGGGATCATATTCTCAAAGTTCAAACCGCCGGCGCCCGCTGTCGAGGAAGCGCCGTCCACAGTCGCCGAGACGGAGTCACAGCCAGCGACTCCAGGGCTCTTGTCCCGGGTGTTCCGTATTCTCCCGTGGATCTCCCTGACACTTAGCATAGGCGTGCTACTGCTGATTCTCCGCCAAACACCGCCGCTATCGATTCAAACCGATCCGCAGGCAGCCGATCGTGTGGCTGAGAAGATGGCTCGGCTACAAATGGCCGTGCAGGCGAGCCAACCTCACGCAGTGACCCTTAACGAAGCGGAGCTCAATCAGTGGATGCGCGACAATCTTGCCATTGCGTCCGCCCATCAATCACAGCAAGCTGGTATCCTGGCCCCCGTCGGAAGCGAGCCAAGCTTGCAAGAGGTTCAATCCGCACTGAAAGATGTCCGCATGAACCTCATGGGCAACCAAATTCGGGCCTATGCGCTCTTTGCCCTCTATGGGAAAGAGATCTCGCTACAACTCGACGGCACGATTGAGACTCAAGGAGGCTATATTCGGCTAAAACCCACTGCGGGCAAGCTGGGCTCATTGCCCATTCCATCGTCGACGCTCGACCATGTCGTCCATCAACTGTTCGACTCACTCAAGAATCGGGACAAATTTCTACTCCCGCCCCAGGTTGAATCCATCCGGATCGAGAACAACACCCTCGTCATCGCCACTCGGTAGCGGGCGCTCCTCTGCTTCCTTGTTTAGGCTCGCTTCGGGAGACCGGTTTGCCACTCCTGGAACAAGCCCGCGAATCGTGCTATCTTCCGTGCCCAGTGGAGCCGTGCCTCGTCACTTCTGAAGCGCGGGAAACACTCATCTGTTGATCTGATAAAGGGCCTGAATTTCCGATCAATCAACCGATCATCAGAACAACAGATTCCTGGATTGCTCCACGAGATACGAACGACGCTGCACGTGCATAGAGTATTAGTTCGCTATTCAGTTGAGGAGAATTGAAGACAATGTTACTCGACGGAAAGAAAGGTCTCATCATAGGTGTCGCCAACAAGCACAGCATCGCCTGGGCCATCGCCCAATCGGTGGCAAACCAAGGCGCCAAGCTGCTGTTCAATTATCAGAACGAACGGCTGCGGGAGAACGTCGAAGAACTGGTCGCCACCATGCCCGGCGCGAAAGCCTTTCCCTGTGACGTGGGAGACGATGCGCAAATTGCAGCATTGTTGCAGAGCGTGGGAAAGGAAACCGCGAAGCTCGACTTCCTCGTACACTCAGTAGCCTTTGCCCCGCGCGAAGAACTCACGGGCCAGTTCGTGAATACCACGCGGCAAGGATTTGCCACGGCACTTGACGTGAGCGCCTATTCGCTCGTCGCCGTCACCAGAGCCGCTCTGCCCTTGATGACTGATGGCGGCTCCGTCGTCACCCTCACCTACCTAGGAGCGGAACGGGTCGTGCCCCACTACAACGTCATGGGGGTTGCCAAAGCCGCGCTGGAAGCCACCGTCCGCTATCTGGCCCACGACCTCGGCCCCAAGAACATCCGGGTGAACGCCATCTCCGCCGGTCCGATCAGGACGCTCGCGGCGCGTGGCGTCTCCGGCATCAGCAAGATGGTGGATCACCACCGAGAATTCGCACCTCTCCGCCGCGCAACGGAACAAGGCGAAGTCGGCGACACGGCGTTGTTCTTAGTCAGTCCGCTAGGACGTGGAATTACCGGAGAAGTGATCTATGTCGATGGCGGGTATCACATCTTGGGCTCACTCGCCTCCGTCGAGTGACGGCTGTTGAAAAAGGCCGCCAGCGTCGTTCTCGCACCGCTCAGATCCTCAGCGTACCCCAGAGGGTACGCCTCCGGTCTTCACTCGCTGCGGCCTTGCTGACAGCCTTTTTGAACAGCCTTGAGGTGACTGTATTGATCGTAGCTCGCCTTTTGGTTCTCGTTGGTTCTCGGAATTTGCGCTTCACGCTTCACGAGATACGCTTCACGATCCTGGCCGCTATTCGAGCGTTCGTCTGAGAGTTTTCAGTTTCCCGCGTTTCGTCTTACTCTCCAACCGCCGCTGCTTCGAACCCTTCGTCGGCTTTGTGGCCCTGCGCTTCTTACGCGGGATCGCGACACTCTGAATGATCTCTTGCAGGCGAGCGAGGGCATCCTCTCGATTCTGCTCCTGGCTCCGATACTGCTGGGCTTTGATGGTGATCACACCTTCCTGTGAGATGCGATGATCTTTCAATTTCCGAAGCTCTTCCTTGTAGAACGGGGGCAACGACGAGGCGGTAATATCGAACTGCAAATGAATCGCGGACGAGACTTTGTTCACATTCTGTCCGCCGGCACCCTGCGACCGCATCGCATGGATGTCGATTTCAGAATCCGGGATGGCGACGTGTGGTGAGATGTGAAGCATCGAGGCTATTAGATGTCTGCCCCCAATATCCTACCTGGTACGCTTAACGCGCTCGCAAACAACATGTGTAGATCGTAAAGGATGCTCTCACCTGGTTACCGATGAGGTGAGCTTTCTTGATCTTCAAATCGATCGCGTCAAATTGGAGAACTGCGTCGAACTTGTCCTCCTTCACAATTGGTTTGCCACTTTCCCAGTCAGCGCTTGCTCCAGGACCGAACGTACATCGAAGACTTCGGGAACCAACAAATCGTGAGAACGTCTCCTCGGAGGCAGTTGCCGATGACGCAAAACTTGCGGCAAGCACACATACAACAACAGCAAATTGTCTCATGCGTACCTACCCGAGTAAGTCTACTACGGCTTGTCTTTTCCCTAACCCGAAGCCTTTATCAGTCCGCTGACGGACAAGTTTACTGCAAAATCCACCATGTATCCAGCTTCGGGGCTACCCAGCGGAGGGGTAGTTGACCGCCGACGTTGTCGAGGGAGCGGGAATCCGCCGAGTCTCCGCCAGGAAGGAAAGCGGAAACTGACCGAGTCCCCGAGGGGATTTCTGAAGGCTTCCACCTGGAGAGTCCGGATGGGTCGCTCTGAGAGGCGCGGAGGCGGTCAGCCTCTGGCTGCTTGAACATCCATGAGTTTGAGCCTATTGGCAGTCTAGAAGCACGCGGCAGTGGCTGGGCCTAACGATAACTGAGATCGATTGCAAGTTTAGGAGAGTTCCGGCAGGCGATCGATGATGCGCAATCGCACTTCGTCGCCGACCTGCATCTGCACCATTTTTGTGATGAGGCTTTCGCGAACCCGATGGGCATCCTCCAACTTGAATTGCACTTGACCCCCGCTTTGTTCGACCAGGTGATAGAGCAACAACGTGGTCAAATGCCTCAAATCGTCGTCAGTGGTGTTCTCGGTCAAGTTCAGGATTTTCGACACTGGACGGGCCTCACGCCAAATTGGTCAGGTTCCTTTATCGCTGAACCATAGGACCGTCCACAATGCCCCAAAGGGAGGGGGAAACCTGTCTCTACAAGATACTCCCTCGCCTGTCACATCGGCGCACACTTAATTACACTGGCATTACAATGGCATACAGGTGATTGGCTACTCGCAGACTGCGGAAAACACGAGTGTGGCCGCCGGCAAATTCAATCAGGCCACGGTCGCCTTCCCGTTGCCTCGTGGCTGTTTCATCTCTGACTCTGTTTGTTATCGCTACCGTGGAGTATCTACGAAGGGAGCCACGCTCCACATTGCAATGGACTTCAGTATAACTTCGCGGTGGAAGGTTCAACGAATCAGGACTTCGAGTCCTGATATTCCTCGTGCCAGGCCATCTGAATCGCTTCGAGGATTTTCTCGTTCGATTTCTTGGAGTCGTCCTTGAAGTCTGGGAGCGCCACGATCCAAGCGTGCATATCGGTGAATCGAACCGTGAGCGGGTTCGACTCCGGATGTTCTTCGACTAAACGGATCGCAATATCCTCGGTGTCCTGCCACTTTAGATCCATGCGCAGCCTCCAGAGCTGATAGAAAATGGGGTATGGCGGGATGCAGCGAGATGGATCTTGCTTCCGCTATAAGCCATAAGCTCCCTACTTCCCCGATGTCAACTCGGAGAGCTTCTTGTTCTCCAAGGCTTCTTTCAACGAAGTGTCCATCAAGACTTCGGCGAGATGATGGGTGGCCTTTTCGAGATCGGCCATCTTGGCTCGGATGGCTTTGTGATCTTCTCCTGATTTGATCGCCTCGACTGCGACCATCGAGGACCTGATCGAGGACAGGTCTTCCTCTTTCACTAGGTGAGCGCCTTGCTTGAGGGCCTTCTCCGTGGCCATGAGGATGACTTCAGCCTCGGTTCTGGCTTCAATGAGCTGGCGCGCTTTCAAGTCGGCAGCGGCGAACTTGTACGATTCACCGATCATCCGTTCGACCTCGTCGTCGCTCAATCCGTACGATGGTTTTACAGCGAGCGATTGGGTGTCGCCAGTGCGAACATCCCGTGCCGAAACATTCAGAATTCCGTTCGCATCGATTAAGAACATGACTTCGATGCGCGGGACGCCGGCCGGCAGCGGGGGGACCTTCAGCCGAAAGCGGGCCAGACTACGGTTGTCCTTCACCAGCTCGCGTTCGCCTTGGAGGATATGGATATCCACGCCGGTTTGGCCGTCGACATAGGTCGTGAACATTTCCTTGGCACTGGCAGGGATGGTCGTGTTGCGTCGTATCAAGCTGCTCATCACTCCGCCCATAGTTTCGATGCCAAGGGAGAGGGGCGTTACGTCAAGGAGCAAGAGATCGGTCGTTCCGCCACTGAGAATGTCGGCTTGGACGGCCGCGCCGAGCGCGACGACTTCGTCAGGGTTCAGCTCGCAATGGGGCTGTTTTCCAAAAAGCGCCTCGACGTGCCGGCGGACCAGCGGCATTCGGGTCGAGCCGCCGACGAGGACCACCTCATCGATGTCGCTCGCGGTGAGGCCGGCGTCTTTCAGGGCGAGCCGGCAGGGCCCGAGCGTGCGCTCAACCAATTCCATAGTGAGGGATTCGAGTTGATCGCGCGTGAGATCTCTCGAATACCGGCCTTTGCTCTCCGGCAGGTCGAGTATAGCCGTGGTCTTTAGCTTATCCGAGAGTCTGATCTTTGTCCGTTCGGCCTCCAGTCGGACCGCTTGCATATAGTCGGGATAGGCGCTCAAATCGAGATCATGTTGTTCGCGGATCTCCTTGACGAAGAGATCTGCGATCCGGCGATCGAAGTCATCGCCTCCGAGATGTGTGTCGCCATTGGTCGCAAGGACTTCAAAGATGCCGTCCTTGAGTTTCAGGATGGAAATATCGAAGGTTCCCCCGCCAAGGTCATAGACGGCAATCGTGCCCTGAGTCTTCTGTTGGAGCCCATAGGCCAGCGAGGCAGCGGTCGGTTCATTGATGATCCGTAAGACTTCGAGCCCTGCGATCATGCCCGCATCCTTCGTCGCTTGCCGCTGGCTATCGTTGAAATAGGCGGGGACGGTGATGACGGCCTTGGTAATGCTCTCGCCGAGATGCGCCTCGGCCCGTTGCTTCAGTTCCTTCAGGATCAT
>JBKJZK010000290.1:0-3981 GCA_046715215.1 Nitrospiraceae bacterium | reverse complement strand
GTACCACATCCGGTTCAAGGCGGCAGGATTCAACTACGGCATCCGTGGCGGTAGCCGCTTCGCCAACCACCTTGATACTGTCCTGTCGACTCAGAACGGTCTGCAATCCCACTCGAACGACCTCGTGATCGTCTACGATCAAGACTCTGACTGGTTCAGCCCTAGATCCGATCAAAAACTTCCTCCTTTGTGAGGTCGATGATTACACGCATGCCCTCTTCGAGCCTCACAAGCAGGTCAAACAACCCAGCCAGATACTCCCACCACGGAGCCGGGTTCCGATCCGCGCACGAGCCTCGCATGGTTGCGCGTGACTCGATACGAAAAGACCACAGCCGGTCATGTCCTGGAAAGGCAAGAAAGAAGAAAGGGGATACATGTGCACGTATCTCCTATTCGACTATCCTTATCAATACTAAGTAATCATAGCGGGGTTTCATAGGCAATGGCAACGATGCTGATCAGCCCTAGAGATGTGGCACTGGAATGGAAATCTAGAACGGATGTTGTTCTAGTGATTCTGACAGCGCATGGCCTACGTAAGATTCTTCTTTCTCAGGTGGTGCCGACGGGACGAGCGGGTTCACGAGCGATAAAATGCTCGTGGCCGTGGGGCGACAGGCAAATATTGAGGAACTCAATCTCAGCGCGACCGGTTTGACCGTCACCGAAAGGGAATACTGGCCCGTCAACGAACATTGCCAAACGGCTATTCCCCACATTTACGGCGTCGGCGATCTCATCGGCCCCCCTGGTCTGGCCTCCTCTGCCATGGAATAAGGGCGGCGTGCCGTGTGCCATGCACTGGGTCTCCCGGAGGGACATTCAGCCGACGCCATTCCGTTCGGGATTTATGCAATCCCCGAAATGTCCAGTATCGGACTGGAAGAAATGGCGGGTCGGAAACGATATCGAGAGGTCATGATTGGCCGGGCGAGGTTTAATGAAATCGCCCGCGATCAGATCTTAGGCATTCGTAACGGTTTACTGAAGATGGTGGCCGATCCGACAGGCGAGTGCCTCCTTGGCGTCCAGATTGTCGGGGAAGGCGCGACGGAACTGATTCATGTCGGTCAAATGGCACTTCAGCATGCGGCCACGGTCGACTCATTTGTTGCGAACATCTTCAACTTCCCTACGCTGGCTGAAACCTATCGCGTCGCAGCGCTCGAAATTGCGGGCCAACGTCAAAAAAGACTGGCCTCGGCCGCCGCATGAGAAGGTGAAGGGACTAGCAATTCCGGAATCTGATGATCTGATCATCTGTTGAGTGTTCGGAATTCATCAGACCGACAGATCATCGCATCATCAGATATCTTCCGCTTCACACTTATCCATTTGACTGGATGATGGAGGACACCCCCGCCTCCCCGCTTGCTGTCTTTACAAGAGACCCTCCCTGCCCTCCAGCCGCGCCATCCGCCACTCATTCACCATTCAACGGACTTCACTACACCCTCAAGTTCCACCATGAAATAGCCGACAGGATATTCATGTGGAGGTCGCATGCCATTTCTTGTTCGGGTCCTCACCGCATTGGTTCTCTGGGTGCTCCTGACTACTGCCGGCGTACCTACCGCGGAGGGCTCGCCCACGATCACCATCGGCACGCAAGAAGTCGGACTCACCGCCGGCTACATGCTCCCCCATCGTCTCAGAAAGAACCACACCACGAAGCAGGAAGGAGTGGCCTTCATGCCCTCCTGGATGATGACGTTGAGCGATCCCCTCGGCGACAGTTGGTATCGGGGGCAGGTCTCACTCGGCGCCGAGATGGTCTATATCCAGTTCCAGGAACCGATTCTCACGCACGGTTTCGGCTTCACCCCGAAAATCAAATACACCTTCGTCGCACTGGACCGGATCCGGCCCTATGCCGAATTCGCCGGAGGCCCCTTTTGGACCGATCTCGCCGGAAAGATCCCGGAAGAGTCCAGCCGGTTCAACTTCGTCTTGATGGCCGGATTCGGGGTCTCCTATTTCCTGACCGAGCGAGCCGCACTCAACGTCGGCTATCGCTTTCATCATATTTCCAACGCCGGCACGCGCTACCCGAACGCCGGACTCAATGCCGGCCTGCCGTTTGGCGGCTTCTCATTCTTTTTTTGAATCAGGAGGAGACACGATGATGGGCCAGATTCTTTCACGATCATTGATCAGCAGCGTGCTCGCCATGACCGTAGGCCTTGGCACCGGCTGTTCCCATTGGATCGAACTGGCTGTCCCCACAGATACCGCTCCACCGACCAGTGTCACGGTGGCCACCGATGCACGAGTGCCTCTCCTGCTTGAAACGATACGGGTGACCCACAACGGCTCGTCGATCGCTCCGCCCGCGATCCTCGAGCGGCAGGTACTCGGTGCCATCGAAGCCACTCGCCTGTTCTCTCAACATTATCAATCAGGATCCACACAACCGGAAGCGGACCAAGCTCGCGTCACTGTGCGCCTGTCGATCGACAATCTTGTAGAGCCCCATGCCGGCCAAGCTGCCTGGCAAGGCTTCGTCGTCGGCGCGTCGATGTTTGCGCTTGCGCCGTTCATCTCCCTCAATTACGACTACGGCACCGAAATGTCGCTTGAGATGGAACGATGGGACGGGCAGACCAAGCAATACACCGCCACATCCAAGGGATCGGCCCACTACCATTTATTCGGCGCAAGCCCTGACGTCATCGAACAATTGAAAGGTGAGGTCACGGAAGCCTGCCTGTCGTCCCTGCTCAATCAAGTGATTCAGGACTCGACCTTCTACCTGGCAAGCAACAAGCCACCCCGGGGCAACTCGATTCGCACCGTCTCGGTCGGAGTCCGCCGCCCATCTAGTCATGCACTTTCTATCTCTCGACCGATCGCAAAATCTTCTCCCCGGTAGGCCACGCAACACCGTTCATCACGGCGTGAATTTGTAGGACATTCCTCCGTCGTGGTATAGTTTCGTGTCTATTTTTCTGACCACGCCCCGACAGGGAGTGATCGATGCGATGCATCGTGGCACAACGGACGACTGAACGACTCGATCACAATCCCGTTGGGGGCTTTCGGTGGGCATGTGCTGGACACTGTCGTGGATGGCGGGCTCTCAGCATGTCTGAGTTCTCCTGACAAATCAATCCTGTAGCTGGCGTAGCTCAATGGCAGAGCAGCGGTTTTGTAAACCGCAGGTTGGAGGTTCAATTCCTCTCGCCAGCTCCACAAATTCCGCTGACGATTCAAGCTCTTTGCGACTTACCGCACCCCTGCTCTCCCCTCGCAATTCAGCCAGTGTAACCGCGAGTGTAACCGTCTGCTGCTCGAAGTAGGCCGACAAGGACCGCGCGGCCTGTTCCAGGTCTTTTTCGTTCACGATGTTATACCGGTCGAAGACGCTCCGGGTCTTGTGGCCGGAAATTGCCATTGCCACCTTTTCAGGGATTCCCGCGCGTACCATGTTGCGTACGGCGGTCCGTCGGAAATCGTGAGGAATCTTACCCTGCCAGACCTTCCGGCCCTTCGTGGCATCCTTCACCATGTGCCCGACCCCGACCGCCTGACAGGCTTTTCTCCAGGAATGCTTCAAGCTCTGCAGTCGAATCCCGCCTCGGTGACAGATCCACGGGGCAAGCCGGCCACTTCATGTCACAACGGCGTTTCCACGTGTGCAGGACACGATAGAGATCCCCGGTGAGGTACAGTACGCGGGGAGTATTGGTCTTGGTGTCTTGGGCCTGAAGATACAGCTTGCCTTCCGTCCAGTTCACCTGCCGCCACTGTGACCTTCCCCCCGAAAACTACACCATTGGCTAGGAAGTCCGACTGTGCTGTGATGGGCCGAAAGGAGGAGGCCCATGACCCGAAAACGCCATACCGAGGAGCAGATCATCGCCGTGTTGAAGGATGCCCAGGCCGGGGTCAGTGTTCAGGACCTGTGCCGGAAGCACGGCATCTCAGATGCCACCTTCTATAAGTGGCGGACGAAATACGCCGGCCTGGAAGTTAGCG
>JBKJZK010000289.1:0-6799 GCA_046715215.1 Nitrospiraceae bacterium | reverse complement strand
TTGAGAGATGTGCCCTGGAACGGCTTTTTCAACACCCCGTCGGCGTGACAGGATTCAGCCTGCTTCGTCACCTCATCGTTCACAATGCCGGAGATCAAGAGCACCGCCGTGTTTGCTAGCGCCCTCTGCTTGCGCACAAAGGCGCAAACCTCGTAGCCACTTTTGTCCGGCATAATTACGTCAGAGACGACCAAGTCAGGCGTCTCTTTGGCCAGATAGGCCAAGGCCTCCTCGCCGTCCGCAGCAAGCGCGACATCAAATCCAGCCTCAATCAGCAACCGTTCAGCAACTTTCCGGACCGCAATACTGTCGTCGGCGACCAAGACTTTCGGCATAGCGGATTCCTTTCCCCAGTACCCTTAACTTCTGACGGGATCCGGTCTCGACCGGCCAAGTCGCTGCAACGCCACGATGGCCACATCGTCTCCGTCAATCGTGATTGAGCCCAGCGTTTCAATATCCCCTCTGCCGTTCGGTCGAATCGACGTTGCATCCACAGTTTCGAGAGACGGCACATCGGCATCGATGCAGATGGCCATCGGCCCGTCGAGGTGGCGAGCCACCAGACACAGCAACGAATCTCCCTGCAGTGTGCGACTCAGTCTGGCCGCCAAATCGTAGACCGGCATCACATAGTTGTCCCGCTTCAGCATGGCCTCCACGAACGGGGTCCGACTCGGTACCGGAATGCTCTTAGTCCAGGGCGACACACCCCCGACATCTTCGGTCCGTGCGGCCAACTTCATTCCACCAATGGAAAACACCACCACATTCCACGACCGTTTCGTGGTGTGAGCTTGCTGTCCACGAGCTGCCCTCAGCATGATCCACCTACCGCTGCAGAGGCTTCCGCAACCATCTGTTCCGCCTGCCCGGCGGACACAGGTACTACGTCGGCCAACTCTCCCAGCGCCCACGAAGGGTTCAGGATCAAAACCAATTGATCCTGATACAGCATCATCCCCCCAAACCAATTTCGTTCATCGCGTTGAAACTGTGGCGGCAACGGAAGACAGTCCTTCCGTTCGACGTCCGTCAAGCCCACCACCTGCTCAACGCGAATCGCACCGTGAGAGCGGCTGGTCGAGTACAACACTGTCCTGATCGCGAGCCCGGACAAGTCGGCGACTACCGAAAGCCGTTGGGCAAGCTCTACCGGTTGGTAGACCGTCCCTGCCGCAGTCACTGCCTGTTCGTGACCGGATTCTTCTTGAGTGAGAACACCACGAACCCCGTCTGCGGGCAAGGCTACATAGGTGCCCCCCAAACGAACGACCAAGAAACTGGCCGTCTCTACAAGCATGTTCGTCGAATTGTGACGACCTCGTAAACTCATAATTAATACCGCGTGTGCGACTGTCCGGTGCCAGGACCGCTCCAGAGATCCAACGATTGAATCTTATTTATGCGCCGCGGCTTCTTTGCCGATCCATCGTTCAATTTCCAGGATCAAGGCCCGCTCTTCTACCGGCTTGGCAATATAGGCGCTCGCTCCGATATTGAGTGCCATTTGCCGGTGCTTGTCACCGGCTCGCGTTGTCATAACGATGATCGGTATCTGCTGCGTTTGCGCGCGACTCCGCAATCCCTGGATCACTTCATAGCCATTGAGCTTCGGCATTTCAAGATCGGTGATGATCAGTCGATAGTTTTGCGCAGAGGCCCTACGGAGACCTTCTTCTCCATCCACCGCTGTATCGACTTCATACCCGGCAGACTCCAACATCCGGCCCACGAACTTTCGGATACTCAAGGAGTCGTCGATCAAGAGAATCAACTGCTTCGACGCTTTCGGCTCTGGGGCCTCGACGTATGGAACCAACGAGTCTCCCGACGCCGTCGCGTCTGATGACAACTCCGGTACCGCAGCGGGTGGCGCCTCTCGCGCCAGTAATCGAGCAGGATCCAACACAAGAATCACGCGCCCTTCTGGATCGATGGTCGCGCCGCCAAAGCTGGAACGATCCAACGACTTAAACGACCCCAATGGCTTAATGACGATTTCCTGACGCCCGAGTAATTCATCGACCAACAGGCCGGTCATCCCATCGGCCGTTCGCACGATAACAACCGGCTTCCCAATTTCCACCGGCACACTGCTTCGATTGAGGAGCTGCTGGAGCGGTTGCACTTCGATCGCCTCGTCACCGATATGCAAAATCGATCGTTCGCCTATCCGTTGATGCACGCTGGGCGTCAACATGGTGACTTCGCGCACCGCCGGCAGAGGAATCCCGTAGCGCTCGCTCCCTGCTCGCACCATAAGAGCCGTTGCAATCAATAGGGTGAGCGGGAGACTCAAGGTAAACTTCGTCCCCACGCCTCGAATGGATTCGACGTCGATGTGGCCATTCATGCTTTCAATGACCCGTTTAACCACATCCATGCCGACTCCTCGCCCCGCCTGATCGCCGATCGCGTCGGCCGTAGAGAATCCCGGTACGAAAATAAACTTGATGACTTCGGATTCAGGCATCGAACGGGCCACCTCCGGCCGGATCAGTCTTCGCTCGATCGCCTTGGCCCGAATCTTTTCGACGTCGAGCCCGGCCCCATCGTCTTCCACTTCGATCAGCACCGCACTCCCGCGGTGTGCCGCGTGGAGGTATATCGTGCCGGCTGCCGGTTTCCCCTTCGCCACGCGAACAGCTGCAGGCTCGATTCCGTGATAGACCGCGTTGCGCACGAGGTGAACCAACGGATCGACCAGCCGCTCCACGACGCCCGTATCGACTTCGGTATGTTCACCGGACGTGACCAACGTCACTTCTTTCCCTGTCGCGCGCGCCATCTCGCGCGTGGCTCGTCGGAATCTGGTGAACGGCGTGCCGACCGGCACCATGCGGGCCCTAGCGATTTCATCGCGCATACCGAGGGTCAGCTGTGCCAGGTGACTCATGTCTTCATGTGAACGGCGAATTGACCCGCTCAACTGCGTCATCGACTCTGAAATGTCCGCCGTAACCTCGCTGATACGGCGAGCCAAAATATTAAAATCGTCGTATTTGTCGAATTCGAGGCTGCCGAAGTCGCTGAGAGCGGTGACTCCTTGAGCCGGGACAATCGCTGGACCGGAGACGGCGGTCGGAAGGGTAAAGGTATGTTCCTCCGCAAACAAATGGACCGATTCGACCAGTCGGCTCTTGTAGGCCAATACTTGCTGCGAGAGTTGCTCCAGCATATGAAGCCGCTGCTCGAGCCGTCCTCGACCGATGACGAGCTCACCGACCAGATTCAACAATCGTTCCAACCGATCGCGGCTGACACGGATGACTTCGCGCTCATCAGCGGCTTTACTGTCCCCCGTTTTACCCTCCGCCGTTTTGGGAGGCTCGATTTCTTCTAGATCACGTGATTCTTGGTCCATCGACGCTTCGACGAGACGGGCGGCTGAACCCGACTCCACCACCTGAGCCGCCACTGGCTGATCCAGCTGTTTGAGTCGTTGCATCGCGACAGCAAATCGCTGGCGCAGCATGTCAAGGGAGGTGGGGTCCCGCCGCATCAACAGGCGTACCACATCGACCGCTCGCAACAGCACGTCCGTATGCCCAGGGAGAATCTTGATGCGGCCATCGCGCACCGCCCCCATGAAGTCTTCGACATAGTGCGTCAGATCGCCGATCGACTGAAATCCGACGGTATAGGCAGACCCCTTGAGCGTATGAGCTGTCCGGAAGAGTTGATTAATTACTTCCGGATTGTGCTGTTCCCTCTCAAGACGAAGCAGCTGGGCCTCAAGAGATTCTAGGTATTCTTGTGCTTCCGGAGCAAAATAAGACAGCACTTCGGCATCGAGAGGCGGCAACAGATACTCATCCGTCAGTGGACTCAATGTAGAAGCCGATCCCACAACGAGGCCGGCAGATTCCTTCGGACGATCCACGACGCCCGTCGCAACCTGGACTACCGGAGCGGTCGCAGCCACCGCCTGAGCCGACACCGTTATCTGTTCCCCGTTGCGGATCTGCGCAAGCGCCTGGGTCACTTCCGGCACATCATGCTGTAGCTGGGCGACCTTGCCGGCATCTCGGCGCATCAACAACCGCATAACCTCGACGGCCCGACCGATGACCCCGAGTACATCCGACGAGAGGGAAATCCGTCCTTCGCGGATCGCAATCATACAAGCTTCGACTGGATGGACCACGTCGCCGATCACCTTGTACCCGATCGTGTGTACAGACCCGTTGAGCGTATGGGCCATACGCTCGAGCATATGGATGGTCTCCCCATCCTTGGAGTCCTGCCGCAGACGCTGAAGCAGCGACTCCATGGTTTGCAGATACTCATCCGCTTCTGGTGCGAAATACGACAAGACCTCGGCATCGAGAGTCGGGATAAGATAGTTCGGCGCGAGCAATGTCGGTTCAGATGGGACCACGGTAGGCAGAGACGGGAACAATCCGGCAACTTCACACTTCCATCGCGCACTTATCGATGGGTCTTCAATGCCCCCTCCGGCGACGACTTTCAATTGAGATTCGAACGAAATGACCATCCCACATAATATCTCCAACGCCTTTGGCCAAAGAGATGCCTCTATAGACGGCGCCTCTTCCAGGGTCGATTCAAGCAACGCTCCCATGAGGGCCAACCCCTCGTAGCCGTAGAGCGCTGACGCCCCTCGGATCTTATGCGCCCACACGTACTGCTCTTGCAGTTGCGCCATAGTTGGCGCTACTCCATCGGAGGGATGGAACGCCTTCGTGAGTACGTCCATCGCTTCCGACGCTTCGGTAACGAAAATATCAACGAGGCCCTGTCGGTCAAGTTCGGAACTCATCCCTGTCCTTTCTTACCCGGAGCAGCCAGAGGATGCTCCGGGAAGCCGACCTAGGCCAACCAACCACGACCTCCGATGAGCCCTCCTTGATCAGGGCCGAAGGCCAGGCTATTCCCGCCAACATAATCCAGACCGGGCTGAACAGTGCAGAGCATGACGACGTTTTGCATAATCGTGCCCAGGATATGCTTGCTCCGGACCAGTCCGTCGTAGAAGAGCGCAACCCCAACCTAGTCATAGCCAGGACCAGCGCGGTCCCCTGTATCGATCTTGAGTACAGAAGCTACGGCGCCTGCTACTGCTGTGGGCGCGGTAGCCACGGTATCCTGGGCCATCGCGGCTGACCCTGTGAAGACCGCCAAGGCTCCAAGCATCATGGCCGCGATGGTCAGGCGCCTCACACTGAGCACTCCTTGGTGCTTACGCTTGCGATTGCAGTCTCGTTCCGGGTCATTCACCGCCTTCTCCTTCTCTTTGGTCACCTCTGCCTTACGAAGAATAGGCCTTTTCATCATGTTGACTGAGATCCAAGCCTGTTTGCTCGTCTTCCTCACTCACACGCAGACCCGTTATTGCACCGACCACAGCCAGAATGATTAAGGTCCCTACAAATACGAAGACGATGGTAACCAGCACAGCCATCGCTTGGATGCCCAATTGTGCTGGATTACCAAAGAACAGCCCGTCTGCCCCTGCCGAATTAATCGCCTTCGACGCAAAAAGACCGGTCGCCAGCGCGCCCCACATTCCTCCGACTCCGTGAACGCCCACCGCGTCGAGGGCGTCATCATAGCCGAACAAGGGCTTCAACATTACCGCCAAATAACACAAACCACCCGCTCCCATCCCGATCCAAATCGACGAGATCGGGCCGACAAACCCCGACGCAGGCGTGATGGCCACTAATCCCGCCACCGCCCCTGTTGCTGCGCCCAGAGCCGACGGTTTGCCTCGATACCACCACTCCAAGACCATCCAAGCCAGCGCCGAGGCAGCCGTCGCCGTATTGGTGGTGAGAAAGGTGCTGGCCGCCAGTGCCCCGGCGCCCAACGCGCTGCCAGCGTTGAACCCAAACCATCCAAACCAGAGCAAGGCCGCGCCAGTAAGGGTCATGGGCAGATTGTGCGGATGCATTGCCTCCTTACCATGTCCTAAGCGCTTCCTTACCATGATGGCGGCAGCCAGCCCCGCGATGCCGGAACTGATATGGACGACTGTTCCGCCGGCGAAGTCCAACGCCCCGAGGTTTCTGACCCATCCCCCGACTCCCCACACCCAGTGACAGAGCGGATCATAGATGAAGGTCGCCCACAGCAGCGTGAACAGGATAAACGCACTGAATTTGATCCGTTCTGCAAATGCCCCGGTGATTAGCGCCGGCGTGATCACCGCAAACATCATCTGGAAGAGCATGAATGCATGGTGCGGGATGGTGGCCGCATAAGCGGGATAGGGCTCGGCTCCAACCCCGTTGAGCGCGAACCATTCAAGCGAACCGATGATACCGCCTATGTCAGGCCCGAAGGCGAGGGAGTAACCCCACAGCACCCACTGGAGACTGATCAGACAGAGGATCATGAAGCTCTGCATGATCGTGCCTAAGGCATTCTTGGAACGCGTCATCCCTCCATAGAACAGCGCAACACCCGGCGCGGTCATCAGCAACACCAAGGCCGTCGAGACCAACACCCAGGCCGTATCGCCGGTATCGATCTTCAGCGGTGCGGGAGCGGCTGCCGCCGCTGGGACCTGCGCACCTGCATCTTGCGCGTACAGAGCCGTTCCCCCAGCAAACAAGGCAAGGCAGAGAAGGACCGGCAGAATCT
The DNA here is from genome assembly GCA_046715215.1 of Nitrospiraceae bacterium. GTDB lineage: Bacteria > Nitrospirota > Nitrospiria > Nitrospirales > Nitrospiraceae > Palsa-1315. Next base: position 187 of record JBKJZK010000289.1, on the reverse strand, counting down.
TCCTCATACTGCTCATATGCGATAGCATAATTGCATCCTTTCATCCCCTGGCTCAGGACGAGGTCGTCAATACGTTCGTTGAAACGTTCTAACCGGGGTTAGTCATGAATTCCTGTTACGTCGTCCGACCCGTCGGCCGGGGTTTTTGGGCTGCGTGCCAATCCTCTCGCCCGGCGGACTGTTCCCG
>JBKJZK010000288.1:0-3441 GCA_046715215.1 Nitrospiraceae bacterium | reverse complement strand
ATATAAGCCCCTCATGATCTTTGTGATGGTCAGTTGATCAATCACGGCGGGATGGTTGGCTTCAAACGACCAATCAGTCACTTCTTCCAAGTAGACGCTGCCCTTTGCATTGTGGGAGAGTTTTGTTACACCGGTGCAACCGCTGATGACGAAGGCACATGCGGCGATCCCAACAAGGCTCTGCATGATACGGCTCTGCAGATTCATTAGCGTGAGGTAGCTCTTCATCGCGACTTCTCCTTCTTTCAGAACAGGTGTGTGTGATTATCCGTGGCGAGATGCAATGTCGGCGCGCCTAGGGGGATTACCAGATTCCCAGGCCCATCAGTGCCAGACTCAGCGCAATCCATCCGAAGAGTCCCATCGCTATGAGGGTCTCCAGGCTCGTGGAGGCATCTGCTTTTTCTTTCACGCTGTGATCTTGATTCTCGATCATGCCTCGTCTCCAAAGAGTGAGTGTGTACAGTTACGTATAGGTAATTCATTCCAAAGCAAAGATTATGCCTCTAGCGGTGGTGAAGCAGACTCAGTGATGTACTCGGGGGATCTCAGGAGAAGATGGAAATTGTTACGGAATGGACCGACTAAACTTGAACATGAATTTGTACACGATGTAATTATTATAAGTATATGATAATACAACACTAAATATTGTACTTCAGCCTGGATATTTCATGGATTCAGGAAACAAAACTCCCGTTCCACTGCGGATCATCATGCGGATGGCAATCCCACATCACTTCTTGAGAGCCGTGAGGGATGGGGGATTCACAAACAGATCTTGTTCGGAAGTGTTCGTTTTTGGAGTGTATCCTACAGAAATGATTCCTGGGGGAAGTAGGATGGGCACCAACGATTCAATTCACCGGCGGGCGTTCCGCATACAATGTCGTGGACGACGCATCGTAGATGGCAAGGAGAATTATGTCTCCCGGTTGAGAGGGTACGGCGCACTTGTCCCAGATGACGGTGATGTTGCCATCCGATTTTCCCATACCCTGCGCGGCGGATCGTTTGGCATCCCCTTCGACCAGGACGGGAACTGTTGTCTTTAGATATTCCCGGTTGCGCTCGTAGGAAATGTTTCGTTGGAGGTCGAAGAGTCGCGTTACCCGTTCGGTCTTTACCTGCTCGGAAACATCGTCCGAATACTTGCGCGCGGCGATGGTGTTCTTTCGCTCAGAGTATTTGAAGATAAACGCTGAGTGAAACCGTGTTTCCTCGACAAGCCGGTATGTCTCGGCAAACTCTGCATCGCTTTCCCCACAGAAACCACAAATGATATCGGTACTTAGGACGATGTCCGACCGCATGCTGCGGATACGGTCGACCAAGACACAATACTCTTTATTGGTATAGGTGCGGTTCATCGAGGCGAGCAGGCGGTCGCTGCCGGATTGCAGTGGTAAATGAATTTGCTTGCAGATGTTGGGATGAGACACGACGGCTTCCAACAATGAAAGCGGAAAGTCTTTGGGGTGCGGGGACGTGAACCTCACGCGTTCGATGCCGGGCACGTCCGCGACGGCCGTGATCAATCGTGTAAAATCCCAGTCGCCGAATCGGTACGAATTGACATTTTGCCCCAGGAGCGTGATCTGCTTGAATCTTTGCTCGGCGATCCGGCGAGCTTCCTGAACGATTCCCTCTGGATCGCGGGAACGTTCACGCCCCCGAGTGTAGGGGACCACACAGAAGCTGCAGAAGTTGTCACAGCCGCGCATGACGGCGATCCAGGCGTTCACACCGTCGTTTCGATAGGGTATGACATCGTGATAGGTTTAATATTCCGAAAGGTCGACTGCGAGTTCCTTCTGATCTACGCCCTCTTCTTGCGAAAGCATCGCGTTGCGGATCAACATCGGCAGCCGACGATAGGCATCAGGCCCGGCAAGGACATCGACCAGCGGCTGAATGTCCGTCAGTTCTTCTTTCAGGTTTTGCGCCATACAACCCAAGACGCCCACAACCAACGGACGCTGCCGTTTGAGTTTCTTGAGCTCGGACAAGTGGTTATAGACCTTATTGTGGGCATTCTCGCGAATCGCGCAGGTGTTCATCAAAATCACGTCTGCGCGCTCTCGCTCGTCGGTAAACACAAATCCATCCTGTTTCATAAGCGAGCGAACAAGTTCTGAGTCGTACTCGTTCATCTGACAGCCGAAGGTTTCAAGATGCACGTGAGTCGGTGTGGATTTGGCCTTCATAGAACCGGCACCCTTCGCATGGGCTGACGCTCCGCTGTCAGCCGACCCAACGCCCAACGGTCCGACGTTCCGATAATCCGCACCTCCTGCAGATGATTGGTCAGGTCGATGTTTGAAGGGACACCTACCTTCAGGAAGTTTGCAGTCACCCCCAGCCTGAAGCCATCCGTTACTCCTGACTCGAACAGGACGGACACCGTGGATCCGATATAGCGTTCCGCAAAGGCCAGGCGCTTAACGCGGGACAGCTCGGCGAGTATCTTCGCACGTTGCCGAGCGACCGCAATCGGCATCTGGTCGGGCAACTTCGTGGCAGAGGTGCCTGGCCGTTGCGAATAGGTAAAGACATGGAAGTAGGAGAAAGGAAGCTCGCGCGCGATGCTCAGAGTATGCTCGAACGCTTCCTCAGTTTCTCCGGGAAACCCGACCATTAGATCGGTCCCCAGCCCCAGATGGGGAATTGCCGCCACGGCCCGGTGGATCAGACGAGTAAACTCTTCGACATTATACGGACGATTCATGGACGACAAGATGGTGTCGTCTCCGCTTTGCAGGGGAATATGGAGGTATGGGCAGAGTTTTGACGAGGAAGCCATCCGATCTAAGAGGGCGTTTGTGATCGTCGTCGGCTCGATAGAGGAAATTCTAATGCGCTCGAGTCCTGCGACCTTCTCCAATTGTGCGATCAACCCGACCAGATCGAGCTCGCCTTGGCGATACTGCCCGACGTTGACGCCGGTCAGCACAATCTCCCGGTAGCCCTCTGCGGCCAGTATCTCGGCTTCTCGGATGACGTCATCACGGAGGCGACTCCGCTCATGTCCGCGCGCGAATGGGATTAGACAGAAGCTGCACATCACATTGCAGCCGTCTTGGATCTTGACCAGCGCTCTGGTGGAGTCTGGTTCGCCAACCTCCGGTAGCGTGAAGTCCTCTCGACTGATTGTGCGAGTATGCAGCACTTCCGGTTCTGGCTGCTTCTTCAAGGCATATGGGGCTGGAAGAAATGCCGGTAAGTCCCATTTGAATTGATTGCCGACGATGAGGTCGATTCCCGGAATGGTGCGCAGCTCGTGAACACCGGTCTGTGCGTAACAGCCGGTCACCGCCACAAAGGCATCGGGGGAATGTCTCAACGTCTTACGGATGACGTATCGGCAGGTCCGTTCTGCCTCCTCTGTCACGGAGCAAGTGTTCACGACGAGCAAGTCCGTCGGCTCACCGAACTCGACGA
>JBKJZK010000287.1:0-1471 GCA_046715215.1 Nitrospiraceae bacterium | reverse complement strand
ATCGGAAGCGGGTCGGGTCGCCATACGGCGCGAGCCCCATGATCTTATATTCATCCGAATTGAAGTCGAATCCCAGATGCAGTGTGACCAGCGAATACAGAATCCCAATGGAGTCGTAGGCGGAGATGTGATGAAGTGGGTCGAGCCGTCCGTCGTGTGCGTGATATACGGAGGCGCCATGGACTTCTCCCATCCCGTCGATTACGGCGACTACGCAGTCATCCCATCCTGAGGTGAAGTAGGCACTCGCTGCATGCGCGAGGTGATGTTTGACGTGCCGCACCCGATCGAGCGGGAACCCAGGAAGTGCCCGGCTGACTTGGGCGCTGAAGGCGTCCCGCGAATAGACTTCGCGATAGCGCTGCGCCGCGACCGGATCGAGGGCATAGGCCGCTTCATACGGCAAGTAATCGAAGGCGTGCGCGATCTCGTCGACCTCATGAAGCGAGATCCCCGCTTCCTCCAGGCAGTAGTGAATGGCCTGCACCGGGAAGGCGGCCGAATGCTTGTTCCTGTTGAAGCGTTCTTCGGCGGCTGCCGCGACCACTACCCCATCCACCACGAGAGCGGCAGCCGCATCGAATCCCTGGCTCATGCGATACTCGCGTTCGTGCAGCCCTGGCCAGTGAGTCATCTTGAACGCCATCGAATGTTCGAGGCCACTCACGCCCAGGACCTTCATAGTCCGCTCCGTTCAAGTCCGGGTTTCTGCTGCCTGAACGCATCCTTCAATGTGAGGCGATCGAGCTTTCCGCTACCATTCTTGGGGAGCCTCTCAAACGTCAGATAGTGCGATGGAATCATATACGGCGGGACAGCGCTGCGAAGCGCTTTTCTCAACACGAGCGGCGTGACGTCATGTCCATTCACGGGAACATACGCGCAACAGATAGCGGCCCCTTCAAACCCCTCCGCCTCGATTGCGACCACTGCACTTTCTTGCAACAGTGGTATCGCCTGCAAGGCGGATTCGATTTCTCCGAGTTCAATCCGATACCCGCGGCTTTTGATTTGCGTATCGGCACGACCGTGAAAATAGACCAAGCCATCGTCGCCAATTCTGGCCAAGTCTCCGGTCTTGTAGAGACGATCGGAGGGATCGCTGTTGAACGGATTGTGGATAAAAGCAGCCTGGGTTTTTCCCTCGTCTCTCCAATATCCAGGGCTCAGTCCGGCTCCCCCGATATAGAGATTCCCAATTTCACCTGTCGGCACAGGCAGTAGGGCTTCATTGAGGACGAGCAACTCCTCACCTTCACAGGGTTTCCCGATGGGAGTCGGGCTCGTCCCATCTTCCGGACAGGTCGGAACCGTGTAGTAGCTACTCGCAATTGTCGCCTCAGTGGGACCATAGAGATTAGTGAACCTGACATGGGGAAGACGTTTCATCCAATAGCTTAATGAGGGAGTTGGAAAGACCTCGCCACACCACAAAATGCGTTTCAGCGTCTGAAAATCCTGTTCCTTCACC
>JBKJZK010000286.1:0-3423 GCA_046715215.1 Nitrospiraceae bacterium | reverse complement strand
AGTATGGACAGATATTTCTTGTCGATCTAAGGGGGCGTCATGGAGCAGGGTCTTGCAGCAAATGGATGGTGGCGCACATATGGCTATGCCGTCGGGGTCAGCCTGATCCTGTCACCTGGGCTCAGTTGGGGGCTGGAGATCGACAAGACGCCGCCCTCGGAACGACGCGAAACCATCTCCCTCGCCGACGCGGCACTTCGAGCGCTGAAGTATAACCTGGACATCACTATCAGCCGCCAGACGAAGGAGAGCCGGCAGGCCGACATCACCGTCGAACAAGCCAAGTTCGATCCGACTCTAAGCGTGAACGGCCAATATAACCGGATCGTCAACCCGCTCAATCAGCCTGTGTTTGGTTCAACCGGCACCATCTTGCCCGGGATTACCACCTTTGATCAACGCAGAAAGTCCGTCACGTTGGATGCAACGACAAACCTACTGACCGGCGGCAACGTCGATCTGAACTATAGCCCCTCGCGAACAAATGTGAACCAGAATCTGGCCGGGGGGTTCCTGTTCAACCCTGCCTATATCGGTGGTCTCGCACTCACCCTCACGCAACCTCTCCTCCGCAACGCAGGTATTGACGTTACCAAAACTTTCATCCGCGTCGCACAGAATAATGCCATCGTGGAAGAACACGTCTTTCGCGATCGAGTCCTCACCGTTGTGGCAACGGTGGAACAAACCTATTGGGAAGTCGTCTTCGCCATTGAGAATCTGAAAGTAGCAGAGGCCGCACTGAAAGCGGCACAGGAGCTCTTGGCCAGCAACCGCGCGAAGGCAAAGGCCGGCATCATGTCGATCGTGGATGTCTTGCAAGCCGAAGCGGCTGTCGCGTCGCGGGTCGAACAGGTACTGGTCGCGGACAAAAGGATTCGAGACCAGGAAGATCAGCTGCGCCGATTGCTCAATCCTGCGGAAGAGGACCTGCGTCAAGACTTGCGCTTGACCCCGCTCGACCAACCGATCGTGACGCTCGAACCCATCAGCCTGCAGGAAGCCATCGACGTCGCCATCGAGCAGCGGCCGGAAATTGTCCAAGCGAAGAAGAATATGGAGACGAGCGATCTCAACACCAAATTTGCCAAAAATCAGACTCTCCCGACCCTCTCGTTCCAAGGAACTATGGGCATGACAGGGCTCGGGAAAGACTATACGGACTCTGTCAACCAGAACCTCAGCGGCGATTACTATAATTATGGTGCGGGCCTCGTCTTAAGCTACCCACTCGGCAACCGCTCAGCCTGGAGCACTTACAGCAAGCGGCAGCTGGAGGCGAAGAACGCCGAAGCGTCGCTCGTGAGTGTGCGGCAGCAGATCATCGTGGGAGTCCGCGAAGCGGTCCGGCGCGTTCAGACAGATTTCAAGCGGATCGAAACCACCAGATCGGCCAGAATCATGGCAGAGAAGCAGTTGCAAGCGGAGCAAGAGCGCCTGATCGTGGGCCTCAGCACCACCCGCTTTGTGCTCGACTTCCAACGAGATCTCGCGACTGCCCAAGGAAACGAGTTGCGCGCCACAGTCGATTACAACAAATCGCTTTCCAACCTCGCACGGCACAAAGCCACCACGCTTGACCGTTATAATCTCCAACTGAACTAACAACCTCCATGCTGGCCCCTGAGCCTGGTCCGCACGCGACACCGGCTCAGGCCAAAGAACGGGGAGCAGCCCTCGCGCTGCTCCCCATTGCCGCGACGCTCGGATTCTTCGCCCTTCCCGCCTCGCTCCAAGAACAGGCGCTGGTTCTGTTCGTGCCCCAAATCCTCAGCTACCTCGTCTTAGGCTTTTGGGCGACGCACAACCGCGACATCGTATCTCGGCTTGGGTTGGAGAAAGGGAAAGTGCGGGATGGCCTACGCTGGGGGCTCCTGGTAGGTCTGCTTCTCGGTTGCCTGAATACGTTTGTGATTCTCTCGGCCTATCCGCATCTGGGCTATGACATCAGTTTCCTCAAGACCACGCCGCACGGCCGACTCCCCTTCTTGGTCATGGTCCCCTGGTTCATCTGTGGCATTGCCCTCTTTGTGGAACTGAATTTCCGCGGATTTCTCCTCGGACGGCTGGCCGCACTTGAATCGGGGCTATGGAGATCCGGCTTGGCCCAACGATTCTCGCCTCTCGCCCTCATCACCTGCGCGCTGATATTTGCTTTCGACCCCTTCATGGTGAATACTTTTCAGCATCTTCATTGGATTGCGCTATGGGACGGTCTCATCTGGGGAATCATCTGGCTACGCACACGTAATCTCTACATCACGATCGTCGCGCATGCGGTCGAAGTCATCGTGATGTACAGCGCGGTGAGATTCGCGTTGTCGTAGATTGAACAGGTCTCTCTCAACAAGGAGCAACGCGATGAGCGAACTCGGCAAGTACGTACTGTATTTCCTTCTCGGTGGAACGATTGTCAGCGTCTCCACCTACCTCGGGTCCCAAGGCAAATCGTTCCTCGCCGCCTTTGCCAGCACCTTCCCCGCCATTACCGGCGCCACGTTCGTGCTGATCTATCTGAACGAGGGCAATGACGCGATCGTCAGCTACGCGAAAAACTTGCTGTGGTTCGTCCCGCCCTGGACGGTCTACGTCGTTTCCATGATAGCGGGCGTCCCCCGATTCGGATTCTGGCCTGCCATGATCGGCTCACTCGTGCTGTATCTGGGTTGTGTGGGGCTGGTGAAGATGGTGTTGAGGTAGGTCCTTTGTTGGCGCTAGCCCGCATTTTCAAGACGGTTCGTGGCGAAATCGCTGAGCCGCGTCGCCGGCGCGCGGAGCCGTGAGGACCCGATGCGAACTCGTGCAGTACGGTGAGGGTCCGAGGGGCGAGCCGGCCGGCCGAAAGTCCGTCGTGGCAACGGATCGGCGATTGCAGCAGAAGTGCTCATGAGTAGTGTCGGCTAACACCGTTGTCTCTTTACCAAATACTCAGGCCGCTCCGCTGAAATGGAGCCGGTTCATCTCCCTTAGGGCCGACACTATTTGATCGAGGGCTGCGGTGACCGAGCGGCTCGCTGCTTGGGATGGGCCATCGGCCCCAGCCCAAATGTTGGGAGGGTTTTCGATCTCACGCACGTTCTGACAGAACCGGAAGATAGTTTGTTTCCAGTGGATGGGACCTGATCCTTCATCAAGAAATTGGACTCGATCCTGCGAGAATGGCTGGTCAAACTGCGCAGCTCGCAGCTGCCACATTTGCTCCATCGCCTTCTGCCGCTCGGGACTGAACTCCATCCCACTGGCTCGTTCGTTGAGCGCCGCAAACAGTCCCCCGACGATGTGGTCGACCTCCGATTCAGGGAACACGCCGACACAAGATTGCATGAGCAGATATTTGTGAAAGAGGAACACCTCGGCGCTGATACGGGCTTCGTTCGCGGAAGGATCGTAGGCCCGGGCCAGCTCTCGCAACCCATCGCCCGA
>JBKJZK010000285.1:0-4368 GCA_046715215.1 Nitrospiraceae bacterium | reverse complement strand
CTGTCCCTCAGGCGCATTCACCAGATCCTCGCTGCGAGCCGACTTTCGGACAAGATCAAGCAGCAAAGCCGATCCGTATTCGATCTATTGGCCGAAGCGGAAGGGCATGCCCATCGCGTGGCCAAGGATCACGTCCATTTCCATGAAGTGGGGGTCCTGGATTCGTTTGTCGATATCGTCGGCGGGTTGATCGGCTGCGATCTGTTGGGCGTGACGCGCGTGACGGCCTCCCCCGTCAATGTTGGAACGGGGACGTTGCAATCGGCTCACGGGATCCTGCCGGTGCCTGGTCCGGCGGTCGCCATTCTGGCGAAAGGAATTCCTATATACAGTGCCGGTCCTCCCCGTGAGCTCACCACGCCGACCGGCATGGCGCTGTTGCGCACGCTGACATCGGAGTTCGGCTCCATGCCGGTGATGACGCCGACAGCCATTGGCTATGGAGCGGGCGATGCCGATCCCGACGGCTGGCCGAATGCCTTGCGGGTGTTTCTCGAACGACCGTCATCCCGAGGAGCGCGCGAACGGGATACCGTGCTGCAGGTTGAAACCAACCTCGACGATGTGAACCCGCAAACATATGAGTATGTGATGGAACAGTTATTCTCGCGTGGGGCGCTCGATGTGACGCTCGCACCGGTCATCATGAAACGTGGAAGACCCGGTATCGTCCTGACCTGTCTTGCGGCTCCGGCGCAGCTGGATCAGATTCTTGACGTCTTGTTTCAGGAAACGACGGCATTGGGAGTCCGGATTCGTGAGGTGCTGCGACAGATCCTTCCTCGCCGGTTTATCTCGGTGAAGGTGCGTGGGGGCGTCGTCCGGATGAAGATCGCCGATGTGAACAAGACGACGGTCAAGGCGGCTCCGGAATATCTCGATTGCAAGCGGGTGGCCGAACGAACGGGCCGTCCCGTAAAGGAGGTGCTCGAAGACGCGGCCTTCGCCTATGCCAAACAGCGGATAGCTCGGCCGACGGGCCGGGGATGACGGTCCTACTCTATACACTCCTCTTCCTCGTTTCTGTCGCGGTGACGCTGGGCGCCTGTACACTCTTCACGAACGCCATCGAGTGGTTGGGCAAACGATTCAATCTGTCCGAAGGCGCGATCGGCGGTGTGTTGGCGGCCATCGGTACCACACTTCCTGAAACGTCGATTCCCGTCATTGCCATTTTCTTCGGGGACAGCCGTGCCGAAGCGGAGGTGGGGTTGGGAGCGATTCTTGGCGCTCCCTTCATGCTGACCACCCTGGTGATCCCCATCTTGGCCATCTTGCTGGTGGTCTATGCGGGACTAGGGAAGCGGCCCGCCGCCTTTCGATTGAACTATCGTGATGTGAGGGGCGATCTCGCCTTCTTTGTGGCGGCCTACAGCGCCGCGCTGGTTTGTGCGTTTGTCCCGTCTCGACCGATGCATATCGTCGCCGCAATCGGGTTGGTGGGCCTCTATCTTTATTACGTCAAGTTGAAGTTCAGTGAGTCTGATGAGGAAGGAACTGAGAGTGGGCTTGAGCCGCTACTCTTTGCCAGAAAGGCGGCAATCCCGTCGTTTGGATTGATCGGTCTTCAAGCAGTCCTTGGCTTGGCTGGACTCGCGCTCGGAGCGCATCTCTTTGTGCTCGCCGCAGAAACGATCGCGGGAGTCTTGTCGATTTCCCCACTCATCCTGGCCCTCCTCGTCGCGCCTCTGGCGACCGAGTTGCCAGAAATGTCGAACAGTTTTCTCTGGCTCTACCGGAAGAAGGATAGATTGGCGGTGGGGAATGTCACGGGCGCGATCGTCTTTCAGGGTACAATCCCGGTCTCGATCGGGCTTTTGGGCACGGACTGGACTCTAGCCCCGACGGCATTGATCACCATGGTGCTGGCTGTAGCCGCGGCCACCTTCTTATTGGTGCAGGCTGTGTGGGGCGGTCTCTGGCGACCTTGGTTGCTGAGTGGGAGTGCCCTCCTTTATATAGGGTATGTGGTGTACCTGTACTGGGTCTAAGTAGGATGCTGAAAAGGGGGATGGGGTAGCTGGGACGATCCCCTTGCTCGCGCAACGCGCGGCCTCAGAAGGCCCTCGTTGGACGCGCGCAGTTGGGATCATCCCACCCACCCCTTTAAAGTGACAGCTCGCTGCGGCCTTGCTTGGGACAAGGCGCGTCCCGGGGCGAAGAGGCTGTCTTGGCAGACTCAGGGCGGGCGGGTGAAGTAGCCGCCGGGGATGGGCGGGTGAGATGTCAGGCCTTTTTGAGCATCCTACGTGAGGAGTGATTGGTAAAGGGTATGAGTACTAAGAAAGTGATGACGAGGTCGAAAGACAAACCTCTCCTTGGCATTACGATGGGCGATCCGGCGGGGATCGGCCCGGAGGTAATTGCGAAGGCCTTGGCAAGAACTGCGTTACGGCGCCTGTGCCGTCCAATTGTCATCGGCTCGTTTCCGGTGATGCAGCAGGCGGTCAAGAGTCTGAAACTCACGATGAACGTGATTCGTGTGGAGGGTCATGAAACAGCGCCTCCACGACTGAACCAGCTCGCCGTGCTTGATCCGCTCGATCATCCCCTTGGGCGGTTCCCGCGTGGAGTCGCGGCTGCTGAAACTGGAGCGGCATCCGTGTCGTTCATCAAGAAAGCCGTGGAGCTTGCGCAGCTTGGTTGTATCGACGGCATCGTCACTGCACCAGTCAACAAAGAAGCGATCAACATGGCCGGTTGTCATTTCCCCGGCCATACGGAACTGCTGGCAGACCTGACCAACACACAGGAATCCGGCATGATGATCGTCGGCGGACCGCTCCGAATCATGTTCGTGACGACCCACGTCGCGATCAAAGATTTGCCGTCGCTCCTCACCCAGACCAAGATCGAAAAAGCCATCAGACTGGCGCATCTGGCGTTGAGGGACCTGTTCGGGATTAAGAAACCGAGAGTCGGTGTCGCCGCGTTGAATCCCCATGCCGGAGAAAATGGACTGTTCGGGGACGAAGAAGCGCGGGTCATTCTCCCGGCGGCTCGTGCGGCGCAGGCTCAGGGCATTCGTGCCAGCGATCCCTTGCCTGCCGATACGCTGTTTGGCAAGGCGGCGAGGGGTGACTACGACGGTGTTGTGGCTCTGTACCACGACCAGGGGTTAATTCCCTTAAAGCTTGTCGCGTTCGGCACCTGCGTGAACCTGACGGTGGGGCTGCCGATTATTCGCACCTCGGTCGATCACGGGACAGCGTTTGATATCGTAGGGAAGGGCATCGCAGACCCTGGCAGTCTGGTCGAGGCGATCACGCTGGCCGCCAAGCTAGTCGCGCGGCGTCGGTGAAGGGTTTTTCTGGTTTGTCTGGTTTGTTTGGTTGTGTCTTTATCGGCAGAAGCTCGATTCAAACTAGATAAACCAGACAAACGAGACAAATCAAATAAACAAGACAAAACCAGATAGACCAGCCAAACCGACAGATCAGAAAAACAGGAGCCTATTGATGACCAACCAATCGGGCGCGGCGGTTGACATGCTTCAGAAGCAGTTGAAGGAATTGGACCAGATTTTCCAAGAGACCATGGAGACGCTCAACACCGTCTCCGGAGCCGAACGAGTGGCAAAGTGGAAAGCCAGAACGAGTGCGCTCATCACTGAGTCTCTGGGCCAGAAAGAAGGGCAGATGTTTGCCGCCCTGCAGCCGGGGCCCTCTTTTACCAACGACTTGGTGGAAGAGTTTACCGATCTCATCGACTATTTCCGAACCCCGCTTACTGATCTAGCGAAACAACTGGCGCAAGCAGCACCTCGTTCTTCCGGTGGGAATTGACTGGTGTTGATTCCGGATCTTCCAACGCCGAACAAACGGCTCGGCCAAAACTTTCTGATCGATCCCAACATCGTGCGCAAGATCGTCGCATTGGCGGAACTGGAGCCTAACGACCGCGTCTTGGAGATCGGTCCAGGCCGCGGCATCCTGACAGAGGCGTTGTGCCACGGAGCTGGTCGTGTGACGGCGGTCGAAGTGGACCCAAGGCTCCATGCCTATCTCGAAACTAGGCAGGCGCAGCTTCCGAATGTGGAGCTGGTCTGTGAGGACGCGTTGGCCTATCCGGTCGAGAGTCTTCCGATTGGGACGGTCGTCGTGGCCAATCTGCCCTATTATATTTCTACCCCGTTGCTCTTTAGACTGCTCGACCAGCGGGGCCGGTTTCCCCGCATGGTGCTCATGCTGCAGGACGAAGTGGCCGATCGATTGGCGGCCAAGCCAGGCGGGTCGGACTACGGGGTGCTCTCCGTGATGGCGCAGTATGCAGCCGAGATCACCAAATCGTTTCGTGTCTCAGCCCAGTGTTTCCGCCCCAGACCTGAGGTGGCTTCGGCGGTAGTCTTGCTGCGTGCGAAAGAGCGCA
>JBKJZK010000284.1:0-8317 GCA_046715215.1 Nitrospiraceae bacterium | reverse complement strand
AGATAAGGTCACACGAATAAATAAAGTTCGGAGTTCTAAGCGATGAGGTAGGGGTTCAGCGAATCAGCGGCTTAGGAGGGGGAGCCCAAGGAGCCCTTCGGCTGCCCGTGACATCTGGGTCACGGCTGGGCGAGGAGTTTCTTCGCTTCGTCCCGCACGGCGTTCTGCAGCCGTTCGGGTTTGAGCACCTGTACCCCGCTGCCGAAGCTGAGAATCCATCCGAGCAGCTCGCGGCTGTCGGCGACCTGGAGGGTCATCACCAGTGGCCCGCCTTTAAGCGCGGTGAGCTGCTGGCTGGGATGCCAGATCCGGTCCTTGACCCAGGCGGCGGTGGTCTTGTCGAACTGGAGTTCGACGGTGATGCGCTCGCCGCGCATGACGACGAGGGCATCCTCGACATAGGCCTCGAGATCGAAATGCAGCGGCATCTGATAGGGATGGTCGGTCGGAGTCAGGGACTTAATTCGTTCCACCGCGAACATCCGCACGTCTTTGCGCCAATGACAATAGGCGATCAGATAGAGGCCCCCGTCGACGTACCGCAGGCGATACGGGTCCACTTCACGCCTGGTCGTGACGTTACGGCCGGCGGAAAAGTACCGCATCTGCACCGTATGACGGTGGGCGATGGCCTGGGACAGGATGTCGATCGTGTCGCGATGATTCCGATAGTTCTTATGCGGTCCGAGGCCGACGGAGAACCACTGGTCGAGGCGTTGTAAGTATTCGGTGGCTCCGGATGGAATGGCGGCATGTATTTTTGACAGGGCGGAATTGAGGGAGGTGTGGATCAGGGTGCCCTGCAATGGGATCAAGAGCTGACGGGTGAAGGCCAGGGCCATGAGTTCCGTCGGAGAGAGGCGGAGGCTCGGAACATCACGGAAGCCGTCAAGCAGACGCCAGCGGACTTCGCCATTGACGCGCTCGGTAAGCAGCGGGAAATAGGAGGCTTCGAGTGCTGCGAGATCCCGCCGAACGGTGCGGGGATGGCGCATCAAATCGTCGGGGATCGCGTCGACGAGCTGCGCCAGGGTCAGCCCGCCCCGTGCGGCACTCAACCGTTGCAGCAGATGCCACTGGCGCGTGACTTGATCATTGCGAGGCATGGGTCACCTTCTTGTGCTCCACAGAACCGCGTGCCGAATCGGTATCATTCTGTCCGGCGAGCACGAGGTACCATGCCACAAATCCCCGCCTCTAGGAAGCTTCTGAGGCATTGCGTGGGTGCATCGCGTGGAGGCAACTTAAACTCCCAAGGGAGCGCGGCGGCATCACGCAGAACGAGAACAGGTTTTCCCTCCGCAGATCGCCATTCGAAGTTGTGAGTTTTGATGGAGATGTGATCCGCAGCACAGGGGTGCTCCGAGTTTGCTATGCCCCACTCACGAGCCCTCACGTGCCCGCCCATAAATCAGATGGTTCACTGCTGCTTTGGTTGGAATAAACCTAAGCGGCGTGGAATGCGGTGACGTTGATCACAGTGCGCCAGCATCTCGAGCCCTGGTCGCCGAATTCCAGCAGCGTAGACTTGAAGGCCTGTTCGTCTGTCCAATCAGCCTGATGGACCGGCCCGATAAGGCCGTTAGGCGGTTCAATCTCAACATCCTGTTCGACCTCAGCCGAGCCTCTGGATCAGCCTATGTGTCCAGGGAGGGAACGAGATCGATCATGTACAAATAATGCTGGAGGTTTTTCTGGTCCGCGGCACTGAGGCGAATAAATTCGACTCCACACCTTTCCGGGACACTCCACCTGACTACCGCGAGCTGAATCTTGACGGGCGGGTGTGGCGTCGGGACCTGTAACCAGAGGTGTACGTGCTGCCCCTTCTCCGGCACCTGCGCCCCGGTGATGGCACAGCCGCCCGTGCTGAGATTGATGGTATAGCCGTTTACGTGAAACAGGTCGCCAACGGTCTGCACAGAAACCACGGTCACGACTCGTCTCGGCTTTCGAGGCTCTTTATATGGCATAGCCACCCCCTTTCTGGATGGTCGAGGGACCATTCATCCGGAGGCGATGCCTCCCCACCCCACGTTCTTCGCGATGCCCGTTCACGCTGTCTGACTGCCGATCTGCTCGTCAAGCACTGTGCCAACGAGGGCGTTGTAGAGGAACTGCTCGCGTGGGTCCATCTCGATAAATTCCACCCCGAAGCGTGACCCCTGCACCCAGCGCACGACACCCCGGGCGACACGGAACATGACGCCCAGATGAGGAATATCCAAGCAGAGCTCCAGCGAGTCTCCCTGGCGTGGCGAACACGGACTGTCAATTAAACAGCCCGGCACCGTCAGATCGAGCACCTGTCCTTCGCCAATGCGCCCGTCCCCCGTAAAGACCGCGGATCCCAGGACGACGGCTCGCGGGTAATATCGAGGCTTCATCATATCTCCTTCCGGTCAGGACGTGGAGCGGATCCCCATCGCGCTATGGTCAAACATAACAAGAGGTCTGGAACTGCAAAAGACCCCATCGAGCTACTCCGAAGGAGGGGGGATCCACGACGCCATGCACGATGCGGCCCTGCGATGAGGCGGGAGCGTTCACCGTCGCAGCTCGACCCTTCCGGTCTTCGCGACGAACGGAGATTTTCTTGAGCCGCAGGCATAACTCGGTATAGTAAGGCGTTGTTGCGAGGGTCCCCCATGAATGATCAGCAGACAGTCACCGCGATTCTGTGTCTTGAAGAGTGTATCGAACAGTACATCGCTGAATGCCGCAGTCGCGTGGACGGCTTTGTGCAACGGCATTTTTCTCTTCAGGAGACCATCGCACTTCAAAAACAGTCACTCGGGAGTGACCTGCTGTGCCACCCGGTCAATGCCCTGTGGGCGATCCCGTTTCTCTTTTTAAAAAAGCTCATCGAGATACCAGTCAAATTGGGCTGGCGGTCGGGCGCCAACCTGATTACGCTTCTGCCCACTGGTCGTAAAACGCGGTATCAGAAAGAAATTGAGCGGCTGATTATCACGGAGTTGCTGGAGTGGCCTTGCACGAGGGATGATCGGGGGGCTGGCCCAAGTGGGCTTCTTGGACGCATCAAGCACCACAAGCAGGTGGGTCCTTTGCTCGCATCAGGCGCACTTTTGGACGAAGCTCTGCGGGAACTGTCCGACATCCCCCACCTCATTGCTGAGCATTCTGCCAGCCGCGCAGTGGTGTTCGATACCACGGCGACGGTGCTGACCCTGGTGACTGGATGGCTCTTCTTCGGCGATCACGCTCTCGGCATTTCAGGGATCGGCGATCAGATTGCCAGAAATAGGGCCAAGGACACGGCGGCCTCCACGTTTATGTTCGGCGCCAGTCTCGGGGCGGCATTCTATTCAGTGTTTCCGCCGAAGCCATCTTTCTGGGAAGTCATGGGAGCCACGCTCATTGTGGGGCTCTTTATTACGGCGATAAGCCTGCTTGTCGGAATGGTGAGCGATACCTGTCTAAAACGGATAGGCTTCCAGCATACACAGCTGAACGTGCTGATCGATGCCGTGGAGGACTCCTTGCATCGGCAATTACGCAAGCGTCTTAAGCCTGTCCTCAGGCAACTGACGGCATGATGAGCACAATGTCTTGGGAAACAAAACGAGAACATTCTGAGCTAGCCCGGGTTTGACGGACACCTCAAAAGGGGGCACGATTGCCTCGGAGGAGGAGAGGTGGCCCCGGAAATTCGGACAGTGGTAGCCTTGCTTCACCGAAGCCACGGGATGGTGGCGAACCAGAGGAGCACGGCGATGAAGAGAACGAGACGCAATCACGGGGCGGAATTCAAGGCCAAAGCGGCATTGGCTACACTGAAGGGCGACAAGACCCTGGCGGAGTTGGCGGAGCACTTTGGCGTGCATCCCACCCAGATTCGAAGCTGACCTGTGGAGGGAAAACCTGATTCACTTCGCACGATTCTGTGGAGCGAAACATTGGCGACCTCGCCTGAAATATTCGATCAGTAGAGATAGCGCTAGCGTGAGTGAGGTGGAGTGGGACCATGAACGATATTTGGGTTGAAACGATGTATAAATCTGTCTGAACGAGTTTGATAGAGTACGATTTTGAGGGCGACACTTCCCCGGAGACCGCCCTCCCCTCCCCGCGCCCCAAGCCCTGGTGATTCGTACCGCCCGCCTACACCACGCCGACACCGGGCCCATCAGAGACGAATCAGGGGCTGACCCCTTCTAAGAAATCAACACCTTGCCTGGTCGGAAACGCGGCGGGGCCCCTGATCCCCCATTAGGCGCCGACGCGGACAGCCCCCTCGCGGCCCCTCCGGCGCCGCACGACTCGGGGCTGGGTCACGGGTTTTCCCTCCGCAGGTCCATGCACAATTCTGTGGGAATTCTTGGAGATGTGAGTGGTCGCACGGGGGGCTGTGTTCGTCGTGTGCTGTGTCCAGTGCACGATCACTCACCTACCCGTTCATTAATTAACCGGTTTATGACCAGGTCTGCGTCCCCTCTCATCCGCTGATCTGACACCGACTTCGCGCACGAGGATCCGACACCCTGTGTAGACAGCGCTTTTCCTACTCCTTTTAGATGCACGTCCGGCTTCGGACCCCTTCTGTCGTAAGGAGAAGAGGACTGGCAGGTGTTGTGCGCACGGGATGGGACTCTATCTGTGTCTCTGGCTGTGGCGACACAGGCGCATGATCGTTGCGCACATGTCCAGGTTCATTAACTGAACTCCTCCAAGGAGCGGGCCCATCACGCGCCGCGAAATGGATTCAGGCACCATCTTCTTTCTCTGGTGGGGGTTTGGCTGCCGACGGGCGTGGGAGGCATGGTCATCTGGAGGAGAACAAATCTCACCCTTTTGAGGCGATCGAGTTCTCGGCTCTATTTCAGTTTCACCATGAGTTGGTGTATCAAAGGAAGGGGAGAGGCTGTGACGCCGTCGACTAATATCGCAGGAGACACACATTGCGCAAAAACATGAAACAGAAAAAAACGATTAGGAAGAAAGTCAGCAAGAGGCCGATCAAAACACGCAGGGGACTGCGCATGTCACCTCTGACTGACTGGAACGAACTGGTACCCCAGAGCAATGTGCTGGGGTCCGAGAACAAGAACGCGCGTCGACCGGCTTCCTTGACGCCAACACACATCATCATCCATGTAACTGGTGAGGAAAGCCTGGAAAAGGTCAAGGCGATATATTTAAGAAAAAACTCGGTCAGCCCGCACTATTTGGTCACACCATCAGGTCAGTTATTCCAGCTTGTGAAGGATGGTGAGCGCGCATATCATGCGGGTATTGACTCGAACACCAGAAGACTCTACCGAAAAGGCTATGATAAGTGGTCCCAATACCTCAAGCACTTCAGTTGGTACGCAGCCTATCCAAGGGATGCTGTGTACTTGGACGGAGATGCCAAGCCGGTCTGGGACAAGACCGAAGCCGTGTTCGTCGCAACAAGCGATGGTACAACGTGGCCTGATTTCGCCTACTTTCGTGAGCGATTGCCAAATCTTGACACTCCGGTGAACTTCGACATCGACTCAGATCCAAACAATTATTCCATCGGCATCGAGTGTCTGAGCCTTGGAGCCAAGACCAAAGACAAGACTGTGTACTCAGACGAGATGTACGAGGCTCTGCGCTCGCTTACCAAGAATCTTTCTGGCAAGTACGAAATCCCGAGAACGAAGGGACGCATTGTTGGCCATGAGGACGTGAATCCCATTGGACGCTTCGGCTGGGACCCCAACTCCTGGTTCGATTGGACAGTGGTCCATAACGGCTAACCCCCGAGGGCATGAAAAAATGTCAGGAACCTTTCCCCATCCACTTGGAGAAGTGGCGCGGGATCGATTTTTCTGCTACCTCGTTCCCGGCAACTCCGGCGTATCTCCCAGGCAGCCGGCGCCCGTCCTCGCTGAATCACTGTGTGACGATCACAGATAACGTGCCAGTAATGGTAGGCGAATCGCCGCTTATTTGACCAGAGAACGTGATCTCGTAGGTATTGGGTGGTGTCGTTTCTTTGAAGGTAAGTTCGAAAGTCTTGGAATCCTTTCGCGTGAGGCCGGGCCACCACGTATGAGTAATTGCTCCCTGTGGTCCTTCCATCTTTGCGACTTTCAGCGTTGCGAGATCGATCTTGGTCTTGATCTGCTTCTTGACGGACACCGTTCCCACCTTCACCGTCATCGGGGAAGAGGTTTCGAACTCGAAAGCTGTCTGCTCGCCTGCGCTTTTCTGAGGGCCTTCGTAGGTCTCGAAGGTTTTCTGGGCCGTTTCTTCGAAGTTTACTGGGACAAGCTGGAGGACTCCGCTCGCAGCGTTCTCCTCAATGCGGAAAACGACGGGCCCAGGGCGTGTCGTTTTCTTAAATCCCGGTGCTTGCGGGGGCGGGGCCTGATTGTTTCTGTCAGGCGCACTAAGCGAACTGAAGGTTGGGTCGTTCACTTCAGCGGACGATAACTGTCGCCTAAGCATGTCTACTTTGGCCTGTGCCTTCGCCACAGCGACTATCGCGGACTGTTTCATAGTAGTGTCCGTGGTGGTATCGCGTTCTGCCTCCGCCTCCGCCAACTCCAGATCCGCTTGCAGCAAGGCATCCTGCAGCTTCTTTCTCTCCTCCTGTCGTGCTTTCGAGGCGGCTTCTTGTTTTTCACTCGCCTTTGTGGCTGCTGCGGTTTTCGCCTCGATCTTTGACTTCTGTAGTTCGCCGGCAGCCTTAACGGTCTCGGCGACGACGGAGGAGCTGTCCTGCGTCATACTGACTTCTTCAAGCAGACCTTGATCCAATTTCACGACGAGCTTATGACTGGCGAAGCCGCTCATTGCCGAAACGGCGTAGGCCTGCTGGCGGTCGGCGATGCTTTCGACGCGAGCCTCGATCGAACCGTCTTCTTGAGGTGTCACGATGAGAAAAGGCTGCGGTAAGTAGTAGCGCAATCCGTCGGTGTTTTGCTTCGCCGGCTTGACGGTGACGTTGGTGCAGCCAATCGAGTTGACGCCCAACAGTATGATGACACTCAGAATGATACGCTGCGTCACTGCACCCCTTTCGGAACGTTGACTAGAATTTCGAAAGGGGCCTTGCCGGCAATGAGCTTGGTCGCATTCCCTTCGACGACGAGTTTGAACAAATAGGGAGGGGGCGTGGCAAACGTCGGTGTTATATTTTTGTCAACACCCAGCATCGCGACGGCTTTTAACGCTGCGATGGCTGCCTGTTTTGCTGCCTCGATTACGGCTTTCGGAACGACCGCGGAGTCGCCCTCAGTATCTGCGGAGGTGAGAACCCCCTTCGAGAAGGTCAGCTTGGTGGTGTTACTAGAAAGAAAATCAAACAGCGTGACGGACATCTTGCGCGTACGATCGGGCAGATAGATCAGATCGCTTTTCAGCGAAGTGCCGTCGGAGTAGACGAGGATATACGGCGAACTCTCGTAGTACCGAAATCCTCTCGCGTTCTCGTCGTCTTCGGAAGTTCGAATGGGAACCACCGTCATGCCGCTACAGCCAACACACAGGGAGACCATCACGAAGATCAGTGATCTCAGGTCACTCATGGTCTGCTCCTACAGCGTGTAGAGGGCTGGCGAGGTTTCTGACAAGGAGAGTTTTCACAGACGTCTGGCTTCCTAGGTGACTTGGCAAAAGGGAGTCTGAGCACAGGCTGAGACTCCAGCGGCAGCGCAGTGTTGCACAAGTAACTATCAAAACTAAAGGCCGTTGTTTTTCCTTTCTTCACTCTTAATCAGCGGACTCACTGAGGTGGGCAATACGGGGTAACTCCTACCGCGTTGTTAGCGAGTGTTGACTGATATTGCGGATCGACCATACCTTACAATACATCAAAGGCTGGTCCTGATCACAGCATGACCAGGACCAGCAGGACACCGATGACAGAACGATGCGCTGTGCTAATGAAATGGACCCAGCCTTCTTCCCACATGAGTCTCACACGAGGCACAATGGGTGTTGTTGCGCGCGCAACCCACACTCATCATTAGGAAGAAGGGAGGGGCTGTTATGCACATCACGACATTGGGGATTGATGTGGCGAAGAACGTGTTCCAGTTGCACGGGGTCGATGCGCGAGGGCGAGCGGTGCTCAGCCGACGCGTGAAGCGCGGTCAGTTGTTGCAGGCGGTGGCGAGTCTGCTGCCCTGCGTGATCGGGATGGAGGCGTGCGGGAGTGCGCATCACTGGGGACGGGCGTTCGAACAGCTTGGGCATACCGTCAAGCTGATGCACCCCAAGTATGTCAAGCCCTACGTCAAGACCAACAAGAATGATGGACGAGATGCGGAAGCGATCTGCGAAGCGGTGAGTCGGCCCACCATGCGATTTGTCTCGATCA
>JBKJZK010000283.1:0-6544 GCA_046715215.1 Nitrospiraceae bacterium | reverse complement strand
CTGGATCAGCATAAGCTCACCATTCACGATATTCAGAGCGCCATCGATAAGATGGGCCCGCTGGAAGGGGCCGTCGATTTTGTGGCCTGGATTCGCGCGCGATGCCAGGTGATCATCTTGTCCGATTCGTTCTATCAGTTCGCCCAACCGCTGATGCGCCAACTGCGATTCCCGACGCTCTTTTGCAACCAGCTGGAGATCGATCAAGCCGGTCGCATAGTCAACTACCATCTGCGGATGCGGGATCAGAAGACACACTCGGTGGCCGCGTTCATATCGCTCATTTTTTACGTCCTGGCCGCCGGCGATGCCTACAACGACACCGCCATGTTGGGAGAAGCCCACGCGGGGTTCTTTTTCCGTCCGCCGGATCACCTGCCCAAGGAGTTCCCGCAGTTTCCGGTGACGAGCACGTACGGGGAGCTGCAAGCGCGCTTCGCACAGGCAGGGAATCTAAAGTAGCTGTCAGCTAATTATTCTCCATTCACCACTTCCAGCACGCGCCGGCCATACCGTTCTACCTTCAGAGCACCGATGCCGGGAATCTCCAACAAGGCAGCAGGCGTCACGGGCTTGTATCCGGCAATAGCCCTCAACGTCTTGTCGTGAAAAATCACAAAGGCCGCGACGCCCTCTTCCTCGGCAAGCTCCGTGCGGAGTTGCCGGAGCCGTTCAAAGAGCTGCGGGTCCGCCGGCGATACTCCCGGGACAACCACAGACGTGGCCCTCTCGCGGGACGGCTGCTTCACCGGTGAAGCAGGCTGAGGCTCCTCTGCCTGCTTCAACACCACCGCACTGATCCCTTGCAACACCGCTTGTCCTTTGTGCGTCACATCGAGAGTGGGATACTCCGTGCCTTCGACCTGAAGATACGCTGAGTCGATCAGATCCTTTACCAGACCAGTCATAGACAGTTTCGAACGCGCGCGGCAAATTCCGTATGTCGGGCAGTCTTCCGCGCCATAGGCCAGCATCGCTTTTGAACGGCTTCCACGGAGAATCTCGACGATTCGACTCGCGCCGAACCGACCCATACACCAGGACACGGTCTCCAAAATGGCCTTCGCGGAAGCCACGTCATCGTGGGGAGCCTCCCTGCTCAGCTGCGGCAACGGCGCGACACAGCGATCACAGAGGCCGCAGGGGCCCAAGGCCCGCTCGTCTTCATCGCTGAAATACTCAAGAATCGCAAGCTGCCGGCAGGTGGATACCGACACGTATCCCAGCATTTCTTGGAGTAGCGTCTTCATCCGCTCGGCGCGCTCGGCGCCTTCGGGATCTCTTGACGCCTGCTGAACGAAGTATTCCTGCGTGGCCAGATCCCGCTCATGGAATAGCAACACGCAGGCAGCGGGTCGTCCGTCGCGACCGGCCCGCCCGACCTCCTGGTAATAGGCCTCCAAACTTCCAGGAATGTCGAAATGGACAACCAGCCGGACATCCGATTTATCGATACCCATGCCAAAGGCATTCGTCGCCGCCAGAATCCTCACATTCCCCCGGCGAAAGTCGTCATGCACGAGTCGCCGTTCCTCATCCGAAAGACCTGCATGGTAGTAGCCGACCGACTGGTGAGACTGCCCCAGCCATTCCGCGACCTCCTCCACCGCCCGGCGCGTGGCGCAATAGATCAGGATCGTGCCTCTTCCCGTCTCGCAAACCAGACGCTCCAACGCCGCCAATTTTTCCTGGCGGGACTGACAGGGACGGACGGATAAGGCGAGATTGTCCCGGCGGAAACCTGCGACCAGTCTGAACGGATCACGGAGCGACAATCGTTTGCACAGATCCGTTTGAACGCGGGATGTGGCAGTGGCGGTCAAAGCCAGGCAGGGAGGATTGGTGAGTTCCTGGCGAAGGCGACCAATTTTGAGATAATCGGGCCTGAAATCGTGGCCCCACTGGGAAATGCAGTGCGCTTCGTCGACCACCAGCAACGAAACCCAGAGGGAGCGTAAAAGTTGGAGAAATCCCTCATGCTGCATCCGTTCCGGCGCCAGATAGAGTAACTGAAGCCGCCGCTGACTAAGATCCTGAATCACGCGGCTCTTTTCAAACCCGGTAAGGCCCGAGTGAAATGCCGCCGCCGCGATCTTTCGCTGCTTCAAGCCGGTCACCTGATCTTGCATGAGGGCGATGAGCGGAGAAATGACCAGGGTCAACCCGGGCAAGAGGGTCGCAGGCAATTGATAGCAGAGCGATTTACCCTGGCCGGTCGGCATGACCGTCATCGCATCGCGCCCAGCCAACACGGCGCGAATGACCTCCTCCTGGCCAGGCCGAAACTTCGCAAAGCCGAACTGTTCGCTGAGCTGTCGAGTCAGATCATCCACGGTGAGGTTAATCAGAAAGAAGGATAGTGGTGGAGCGCGAAAGTCAGCAGAGTATAGACGACTGACCTACGGCGAGCAAGCTGGATGAGTCAACCCCTCGCAGGATGCTCAAAAAGGCCGTCCAGCAAGGCCGCAGCGAGCGAAGAGGCGAGGCGTACGCTTCGGTACGTTGAGCCTCTGAGCGATGCGAGAACGATGCTGGCGGCCTTTTTCAGCATCCTGCTAGAAGTTCATCCAGAGCTGGAGATACGCCCAGTCTTGATCGGCGCTGGTACCCAGGTTCTCCGCGATATACCCGCCGGCGAACATATGGCCATAGACCGCCTGGAAGGACAACTTGCCATCCATGAACATGTGCGTCCAAGCGAAGTCCACTTCGTCGCCGACGTGCCGCTTGTTGTTGTTCGTCTTTGAAAAGACATAGACACCCTGTGTGGCACGGTACCAGTTATCTTTCGTATTGGCGAGATTCAAGCTGGTGGCCCACACCTCAATGTGGTCATCCTTGGTTGGACGGAATTGAAAGTTGACCGAGAGAGCCATCATGTTCTTCCAGGCTTGGACATCCATGTAGCCCATGTGAATGTGGTTTGTCGGGTACATGTTCTCAAACGTATTGGCAGTTTTGCAGCCTGTGTCGCCACCGATCGTACAGTTCGCGCGGCCATCGCCCGATGCATAGTCGAAATTGAAGGCCAACCGTGGCTTCCAGACCGACTGGTAATGCGTGTAGCCGATCCAGTTCCTGGTCGCCCAGGCACTGATGTGGAGATATTTTTGGTTTCCATAGCCTGCGCCATCTGGCCCACCAGTGTCGCCCATTTGGCCGAACTGGTAGACCGTTTCATTGCTCGCATCGAAATTGCCCTTGCGCATCTCGATCCGGTTTCCGACGTTATGACGGGTCTGGTTCGAGTGCTTCGCCGTGCCGAGACCCTGGCCCCGGTTGTCCGCCGAGTTGTACCGGTTGGAGTAGAGGAAGTAGTAGGGTTCGATGATGAATCCGGGGATCGACTTGATCTGGTTGTAAAAAATCAACATGTCGGCGTCTTGGTTCGCGCTGCCGTTATTGACGGCTGTCGGGCCAATGTTTGGGGCGAGGCTGCCGACCGGCACTGCTTGCCCGAGATCGGATTCAGAGGTGCGGAACCAACCCGTGTAGCTATCCCAGGACTTGGTGCTGTATTGCAGCATGACGCCGTCATGGGAAAATCCTGTGTTGGACCAGTCGAAGGCGCCAAAGAGGGATTGGTTACCGAACACTACATATTGCCGGCCGGCCTTCACGCTCAGGCCTTGGAGCCCGGCGAAATTCCGGACCAACATGTAGGCAGCTCGCACCCCCAATGTGCTGCAGTTGCCCCCGCCATTTGCTGTCGAACACCCGTTATGGTTCCGCGTATCGTCTTGGAGACCTCCAGCACCATTGGAACCGTTTCCGCCCCAGGTCCTCGAGTCGATCAGTTCCATATAGAAATTCAGGTCCGTAGAGAGGTCGTAGCCGATACCCAGCCGCGTCAACTGTTGGACGTAGAATTCGTTTGCCTTACCAGGAGCGCCGTTCGAAGAAGTTTGGCCGGTGAACGTGTTACAGTTCCCAGTGGTACTATTCATGGCGCTACCGAAACACGTCTGGTTCCGCATGACCGGTCGCACGCGGAGATCGGCGCGCATCCAGAAATTCTTGAGATCAAAATTCTTTCCTATCTTCGGATCGTAGAGTTCGTACTCTTCCTTCTGCGGAATCGCGCGAGGAACGACCCCGACGTCGGTAATTCTTTCCCCCTCCGGCAATTCAAGCGCAGCTTGCGCGGGGGCCGCCATGAATGACATCCCCGCTGCGATCACGACGGCACTACAATAGGTGAACAGACCGGCCCACCCTGTCTGTTTGATGATTCTCAGAAGGTTCATCCTATGAAATGGATAACGGTCTTGGGGAGGACTGTTAGGGGCTCGATGATCTCGTCCCCTTGCCGCTGATCTCGCGCCTCTGCCCAAGGCCATTCCCTATGGGGGCTACGATGCGGGGGGAGGAATAATCCTTGACGGGGAAGCTTCAATACAGCTCAGCCTCAAATGCTAATTTTGACAAGAGTGCTATTTTTTATTGAAGAAAAACTTTTCTTTTTCTTCCAAGTTTTCTACATACGTTTGCATATCTAACTTGAATTCTTCTTCATCAGCATAAGCTCGTTCTGCATGTTCGCTGATATCTAATCCTGCATCTTCTACTTCGGGTGACACTCTCACTCCAATTGATATATCTAGAATTTTCATAATGACCCAGGTGCCACAAAACCCAAGAGCTGTAGCAACTCCGACCGCAATGGCTTGAATGCCTAATTGACCCGGATTACCAAACAGTAAACCGTCTGGTCCGGCTGGGTTCACTAATTTACTGGCAAGGAGTCCAATTGATAGAGAACCAATAATTCCTGCAACGCCATGGACTGAACTCACATCTAATGCATCATCGATCTTTAGTTTCTCCTTAAAGAGAATCACTCCAGAATACGAGGCAAAGCCTATTGCTATACCAATAATAAAAGAATGTTCGACGCTAACAAATCCTGATGCTGGTGTTATTCCTGCGAGACCCGCAATCGCACCATTAACGGCAGCCACAACAGAAGGTTTGCCTGTTCTCACCCAAGACATTCCTACCCAAATTAAGGCGGAAACAGAAGAAGCCATGTGTGTGACAATGACTGTGTTTCCAGCTAGTGAACCAGAGGCTAATGCACTCCCGGCATTAAATCCAAACCAACCTAACCAAAGTAGTGCTGAACCTGTCACTGCCAAAGGTATGCTATGTGGAACTTCAATTGCTGGACCAAAGAATCTTCTGCGACCAAGCACCATTGCTGCCGCAAGCGCACCCATTCCAACACTCGTATGAATAACTATGCCACCGGCAAAGTCGACTGCGCCAAGTTTTCCTAACCAACCGCCGCCCCATATCCAATGCACTAGCGGGTAATAGATCAGAATGGACCAAGCAGCTATGAATATCAGGAATGCCTTAAATTTCATTCGTTCTGCAATAGTACCCGTCAGAAGTAAGGGTGTAATTGCAGCAAACATTAATTGGAATTTTACAAATAATACTCCAGGAATTGTTGGTGCATAGGGCAGTGCCTGGTGCCATGGAACTCCTCGTAGGAATATCCAATCCAGGTTACCAATAAAACCGCCCTGATCAGGACCAAATGATAGACTGAAACCGAAGATAAACCACATGACACTCAGCAAGGCTAATCCAGTGAAGATTTGCATAAAAACAGATACGGCATTCTTCTTTCTCAATAAACCTGATTCGAAAAGACCGAGTGACTGTATCATTAAAAGCACTAAACTTCCTGCTACAAGCATCCATGCTGTATCACCTGTATCTATTCTATCTATTGGCATAGCATTCCTGAATCTCTATAATAATGGACCTAGGTAACCATCTGATTACCACATGATTATCAAAGTTTGAAACCATTATTTGCAGAAAATATTTCAGGATTATCAAATGCTCAAAATTGAAGCACTACTCGTAAACAACTGTGTCATGGAAATAAGTGAAGCCTTGAGAGAAATAGATGTCGGTGGCATGACGGTTGGTAAGGTACGAGGAAGAGGTAAGCATAAACCAGCGAAACTTCATGCTGCAAAAGGAAGCGAACTATTCCAACCTCAGTTCAGCGACAGATACATCATGACAATAATCATTCCAGAGAGTAAGGAAGATGCGGTGATTACCATCCTTAAAACAAAAGGAACAGGTGGAAAGATCTTTGTGTCGCCAATATCGCGTGCTATCGATATTGGGACTGGTCATGAAGGGGAAGCAACAATCTAACTAAAATTGTCGGGAATTATCTTTGTAAACAAGTGTTGTCTGTGTTAGCGGCTTATCAATTCTAGCAGGCCTCATCCTTCCTCAATCATGCACATGCGATCATACCTTTTCCGAAAATCTTTTTCGATATCTGACAGACGGCCCAGGGTTTGCTCGTCTTGCCTTCCCCGCTCTTCTGCCCCGCACCTTCACGCCTGATTGGCTGATCCCTTTGAATCAGCCTGTTTCTCTTCCGGCGTAGTCGCAGCATTGATCTGCTCTTCCGCGTCTTTGATCGAGGCCTGAAAGTCCTGCTCGACCATCTTCACTTCCTGCTGGATCATGTTGAGCTCCGGCTCCACCGACTTCCGCAAATCTTCCG
>JBKJZK010000282.1:0-3737 GCA_046715215.1 Nitrospiraceae bacterium | reverse complement strand
TCACCTCTTCCATCACGCCAGATTTCGACATCAAATGATGGGACACCTCCAAGAGAATTTCGCCATAGATCAGGAGATTGGAATCAATGAACATATCGAGCGTGTGGGTGACCACACCTTCTGTCGTATTCTCGATCGGGACCACGCCAAAATTGGCTCGCCCCCGCTCGACTTCATTGAATACGTCCTTGATGCTATTGACCGGAAGATATTGGGCGGACGACCCGAATTTCTGCATGCATGCCATATGCGTAAACGTGGCTCTGGGACCGAGATAGGCCACCTTCTGAGGACCCTCGAGAGAGAGGGAGGCGGACATGATTTCTCGATAGACCGGCCGTATCGCCTCGGATGGAAATGGCCCGGAGTTCTGTTTGATAAGGCGCTCGATGATCGCCGCCTCCCGCGCCGGGGTATGGAGATTAGCATCCGCATCCTGCTGTTTCTTGAGCTTGCCGATCTCGACGACGCTTTTGGACCGTTCATTCAGTAGGCGCAAAATCTCGTCATCAATGCGATCGATCTCTTTCCGGTACTCGGAAAAGTCTCCGGACATAGCTAACCCCCTCTTCCCAGCCCAGGGAGGGGTCACCCGTCCGTCGGCTGGAATGGCACAAGCTAAGTTGGAAATGATACAGGAACCATTCCTGGCAATGCAAGGAGACCCTCGACGTTTCACGAGCTTGCGTGACGTCCCCGTCCGTTCAAATCTGCTATCAGAAGGACTTGACAGGGGGCAGACACATCACGAGAAGAGGAGGGAGGTCGGCCTTTTGAAATGATCGAAGGCCAGCTTCGTGGCTTGGCGTCCACGGCCGGTTCGTTCGAGGAAGCCGGCCTGAATCAGATAGGGCTCATGGACATCTTCGAGGGTGCCCTTGTCTTCCCGGACTGCGGCCGCCAGGGATTCCACCCCGACAGGTCCTCCAGCAAACTTGTCGATGATGGTCAGAAGAATCTGACGATCCATCTCATCAAACCCCGCCGAATCAACACCCAGCCATGCAAGCGCGTCCTGGGCTACAGTCTGGGTAACTCGTCCTGTCGCCTTGACCTGGGCATAGTCGCGCACCCGCTTGATAAGCCGGTTGACGATGCGGGGGGTTCCTCGAGCACGACCGGCAATTTCTTGCGCTCCCTCGGAATCGATGGGGATCCCGAGCACCCCTGCCGAACGTGTTACGATGGTCTGCAGCTCCGCTGGAGAATAGAACTCCAGACGGTGGACGAGGCCAAATCGATCCCGGAGTGGGGAGGTCAGGGCGCCGGCCCTGGTCGTGGCCCCGACTAGCGTAAACCGGGGAAGATCCAATTTCACCGTTCTGGCTGCAGGCCCCTGGCCGATCACGAGATCGAGCTGATAGTCCTCCATCGCTGGATAGAGTGCCTCTTCAACAGAGGCAGGGAGTCGGTGAATCTCGTCGATGAACAGGACATCGTGTTCTTGGAGGTTCGTCAAGATGGCGGCCAAATCGCCCGCATGGGCCAAAACGAGACCGGAGGTCGAGCGGAGCGCAGCCCCCATCTCACGAGCAATGATGTGGGCAATAGTGGTCTTCCCCAACCCAGGAGGGCCATAAAAGATCGTGTGATCGAGCGCTTCGTTCCGCTGCTTCGCCGCCTCGATACAGATCCGCAGGGACTCTTTCATTCGCTCCTGGCCAACATACTCCTCCAAGGTCTGCGGACGAAGCACCATTTCGGTACTTCGCTCTTCGTCCGTGATCTGTGTGCTGACAACTCGCTCGACCATTGTGAGGGGACCTCTCTGCTGTGGTCTTATTTCTTCTCCGGCGTTGGGAGATACTTGGGTGGAGGCGGCAAGGCACCCTGCCCTGGCATGGCCGTACTCCCGCAGTCCGGGGGGCAGGTCTTACCGCCTTGGGTCGGATCCGGAAGGTTCAGCTCCATCTTCTCCAACTGACATTGCGTGAGCCGCCCTCCCTCCTGACTTCCGCAGCGAGCCGGCACAGACGAACTGCCGATTTCACGATAGCCTTCGGGGCAGAATCCGCAGATGGAGAGCAGATTCGCCCCCAGTGGGACACACTGAACGAGTGTGGGATCGCCGTCCTTGCAAATCTCTTTGGACTCGGTCACTCCCGTGGTCGCATAGCCTTCAGGACATTTGCCGCAAGTTTTGCGAATGCTTTTGGGCTCGCTCGACTCTTCCGCTTGCACGGGCATGGCCCCCAGCCCCAATAGGACCACCACAAGTCCGATGCACCAATGAGTCTGGACCATTCGTTGAATGAATCTCATCATCATCCTTACCCCTTTGCAAGTTCCTTCAGGGACTCACGAATCATGTCTTTGAGCACGATGGACTCAGCGTTGGATTTCTTCACCTGTTTCAGCGCTTCTTTGGCATCTTGTGAACGATAGCCCAAATTTACGAGCGCCGACAGCGCGTCGTCAAAAGTCGCATCTTGCCCCTGCCTGGGTGACTCACTTGCAGACGCGAGGTCAGGATGGAGTTGTTCGACTTTATCCTTGAGCTCCAACACGAGACGGCTGGCCGACTTGTTACCGATCCCTGGAACCGTTGTCAGCTTCTCGACATCTCCCGACTGAATCGCTGAGACGAGGTCGGACACCGGAAGCGCCGACAATACACTGAGAGCCAGTTTGGGTCCGACGCCGGAGACGCTGGTCAGCAGCACGAACGCATCTTTTTCCTGCGACGTCAGAAAACCGAAGAGCTGAATCGCGTCTTCGCGGACATGGGTGTGCACGCTCAGCGACGTACTTTCGCTGAGATTGGGTAACCCGTAGTAGGTGCTGAGAGGAATAAAAACTTCGTATCCGACCCCGTGCACGTCGAGGACCAGATGGGTCGGCGCCTTGAAGGCCAATCGGCCTGTCAGTGAGGCGATCATACTCTATGAGGCGACGAGGAATGGTAAGCGCAGGCCGCTGAGCGACGGAGGAAGATCTTGCGTGCTCCATTCATCGTTCAGCATGCCGCGTTATTGTTCATCCCGCGGCGGCCACTTTCTCCATCACCTCGTCGGAAATATCAAAATTCGCGTGAATCTTCTGCACATCGTCATGCTCGTCCAAGACTTCCATCAACTTGAGCATTTGTTCGGCTGCCTTCTCCTCTAGCCTGATCGTGTTCTGCGGGACAGAGGTAACCTCCGCAAGCACGGTGTGGATTTTTGCATCGGCGAGGGCTTTCTTCACGGCTTCAAACTGGTGGGGATCCGTGATGACCTCAAAGCTTTTCTCGCCCACCTTCACGTCCTCCGCTCCCGCATCAAGCGCGAGGGACAGCAGCGTATCTTCATCGACTGTGCTCTTCTCAATCGTGAGCAGTCCCTTCTTGTGAAACTGCCAGGAGACAGCGCCGGCTTCCGCCATGTTGCCATGATTTTTTGTGAGGAGATTGCGTAGCTCGGCGACGGTGCGATTGCGGTTGTCGCTCGTGATTTCTATCAATACGCCGGTCCCTCCAGGACCATACGCTTCCAAATGGAATTCTTCATAGGCCACGCCGGGCAATTCTCCCGTGCCGCGCTGAATGGCTTTTTTCAGTGTATCGCCAGGCATATTGGCCTCTTTTGCCTTCAAGATGGCCAGCCGGAGCCGCGGATTACCATCTGGGTCGGCACCTGTACGCGCCGCAATCGTCACCTCGCGGATAATTCTCGTGAAGATCTTCCCGCGTTTGACATCCATGGCCCCTTTGTGCCGTTTAACCGTCGCCCAATGGCTATGTCCACCCATGCTCACTC
>JBKJZK010000281.1:0-2415 GCA_046715215.1 Nitrospiraceae bacterium | reverse complement strand
TCTCCTTTTGCTCCGCATTGGCCACGGCGGACCTCAAAATCTTCTCGACCACCTTCGCCGCCTGACGCGGCAAATTTCTGAGCAATGCCAGGGCCATTGGAACTTGCTGCCCACGGATCAAATCGATTACCGGGCGAGCTTTCCTCGGAGAGACACGTACGAACCGTAGAACTGCTTGTGCTTCAGCCATGACTGTCCCATCCAATCGAGTGTGCCGAGACCGGAGCCTGTCGCTTACTTGAGAGCGACCGACTTCTCTGTCCTGGCGTGCCCATGTCCCTTAAAAAACCTGGTCGGAGCAAACTCTCCCAGCTTGTGCCCAACCATGTTTTCCGTCACGAAGACAGGAATAAACTTCTTCCCGTTATGAACCGCAAACGTATGTCCGATCATATCCGGAATGACCGTGGACCGTCGCGACCAGGTCTTAATGATCTTGCGATCTTTATTCTGATTCATCCGCTCAACCTTTTGAAGCAGATGATCGTCAACGAATGCGCCCTTACTGACTGACCTCGGCATCGCGTACTCCTACTTGCGGCGGGAAATAATGAACTTGTCCGTCGCCTTGTTGTTCCGGGTCTTGTAGCCCTTGGTCGGAAGACCCCATGGGGAGACCGGATGGGGGTTACCCTGTCCAGATTTTCCTTCACCGCCACCATGCGGGTGGTCGACCGGATTCATCACAACACAGCGCACATTCGGGCGTCGGCCCAACCATCGAGTCCGACCTGCCTTCCCAACATTAATATTCTCGTGATCCGTATTCCCAACCTGTCCGACGGTTGCCATGCAGGTTGAAAGAATTCTTCGCATTTCACCGGACCTGAGTCGCACCTGCACATATTCGCCATCACGCCCCATCACCTGAGCAGAGCCTCCCGCACTACGAATCAGCTGTCCGCCCTTTCCAGGCTTCAACTCTACATTATGAATGGTGGTTCCCAACGGCATACTGGACAAGGGCAACGCATTCCCAGTACGAACCTCTGAAGCCACACCGGACTGCACCACATCCCCGACTTGTAAGCCGACAGGGGCCAGGATATAGCGCTTCTCGCCATCCTTATAGTGCACCAAAGCAATCCGTGCTGACCGATTGGGATCGTATTCAAGCGCGGCAATGGTCCCGGGGATTCCGGTCTTGTCGCGCCGGAAATCAATCTTTCGATAGAGCCGTTTATGCCCACCCCCACGGAACCGTACAGTCGTCCGCCCATCGTTGTTCCTGGCGCCGGTACTGCGACGGAACGACGTGAGCGATTTTTCAGGCCTTTTTTTCGACAGCTCTTCGGTCGTCACCGCAGTCATCCCGCGACGTCCCGGTGTCCTTGGCTTGTATACTCTGATTCCCATGCTGCAGTCGTCCTTCCAGCACACCGAGATCAGCCCGGTGCAACGTCCCGCTATGCGCTCTCGTAGAGCTCCAACTTCTCGCCTGGCTTGAGCTTGACGAAGGCCTTTTTCCAATCCGATCGCTTACCAGAGAAACGCCCCAAGCGCTTCACCTTCCCGCGAACATTCATCACGTTCACTCGCTCGACCTTCACCTTCAATAACACTTCGACCGCTTGCTTAATCTGGACACGATTCGCATCCGGGTGAACAAGAAAACCCACAGTGTTGTTGCTTTCTCGCATCGCCGTGATCTTTTCCGTCAGCAACGGCTGCAGCAGAATGCTATGGAGACCCGTCTTCATGCCCAGACCTCCTTCACCCGCGGCAACTCACGTTCAAGAATCAGAATCAATTCAGCTCGAACAATATCGTAGACGTTCAATCCTTCAGGCCCCACCACAGACACATTAGGAAGATTGCCCGCAGCTTGAGCCAATCCAGCATGCCCTGCACCTGCCACAATCAAGGCATACGCCCCGGCACCCAAATTGGTCAGTGCTTGGGCCAACAATTTCGTCTTGGGCTGGTCCAACGACAGATTTGACACAATCACCACTTGTCCGTCGGCTAACTTTGCCGAAAGCGCGCTTTGAAGCGCTGCACGATACTTTTTCTTTGGCATGCTGTAGGAATAATCACGCGGCTTCGGCCCAAACACCGATCCGCCATGACGCCATACAGGAGAGCGGATCGAGCCTGCCCGTGCCCGTCCAGTATGCTTTTGCTTCCATGGCTTTCTCCCGGACCCTGCCACTTCTCCTCGCCGCAATGTCGATGCCGTACCCTGACGCTCACAGGCACGCTGCATCACCACCGCTTCATGGACTAAGGCCGTGTGCAGCTTACAGCCAAACACTTCTTCAGGAAGATCGACGGACCCGACTTTCTGTCTCTTCAAATCAACGACATCAACCGTGGGCATGCCCTACCCCTTCTTCGACTTTCTCACCATAATCAGTCCATTTGCCGCGCCAGGGACTGCCCCTCGAACGAACAGCAAGTTCTCATCAGGCCTGG
>JBKJZK010000280.1:0-4980 GCA_046715215.1 Nitrospiraceae bacterium | reverse complement strand
CGATCAACTGCCGCGACCGGCCAACGACATGGTGCGCATGCCGAGCAGGTTCTTGATTTCGGAGACAATAATCTCCGGGGGCATCGTCATGCCTCCGCAGACACGCGGGCCGGCGTTCACACGTTCGCTGTTCGGGATGGTGGCCTTAATTTCCTTTGCCAACCATCCGGTCACGTTGAATTCCGGGACGATAATGTGCTTTGCGTTTTTTGTGGCTTCACGGATCTCCTCACCTGGCCAAGGCCGCAAGACCTTGATTTTTACCAAACCGCAACGGATGCCTTCGTCCTCGAGGAGTCGGATGGCTTCACGACCCTGCGACACCGCCGTACCAGAGGTGACGATGATGACCTCGGCATCGGTATTTTCTGTCTCGATCAAGCCGTTCAGCCACTTGATCGTGTGTTTGCGGGACCGTTCCACTGCTGCCCAGACTTCTTGCTGCCAGGAAGCGTGGGTGGCATAGCTGATGTAGTTGCTCTTCATGACAAACGGGTCACGCATCATCCGGACCGGCGGACATTCCATGTCCATGCAGGGCACGGGGGAGCGGTATGGGTCATAGGGTGGAAGACACATGTCGGCTGGGGTGAGATTGACGACGTCCTTGGTGTGCGTCACGAAGAATCCGTCGCAGCATAGCGCTAAGGGCAGGTGCACATCAGGCTCCTCCGACACCATGTATCCTTTGAGTATCCAATCGAAGAAGTCCTGTGCGGTTTCCGCATGCCAGACGAGCATGCCGGTATTCAGAAGATAAGCAATCTCGAGTGTGTCAGGCTGAATCGACAGCGGCGAGTTGATACCGCGGCAGGTAACGATCATCTGAATCGGCAACCGTGCGCCGGACCACATCGGAAAGTTCTCCATCGCGCGCATCGTGCCGGGTCCCGCGGTCGTCGTAAATACCCGAGCCCCGCCGAAAGCTGCTCCCGCGCATTGCGACATGACGGCGAATTCGCTCTCGCCGCGGAAGTAGTCGCCGATGTAACCCTCGGCAAAGAGTTCGCCGATTAAGGCGGCCGCTTCGCTCTGCGGTGTAATCGGGTACGCGATCATCACGTCGCAGCTGGCCCGTCTGAGCGCCTCCTTGATGACCTCGCTGCCCGTAAAGAACGACGGCGTGCGCGGCGCTTCGTTCATCATCTTCCAGGTGTCGGTAAAGGTCTGCCCTTTTTTGTTTTTTGTGCCGATGACTGAGTGTGTGTCTGCCATGATTCAGGCTCCTTTCACTGTCTTCAGAACCTCAAACGGTTTAGCTTAGTTTGAGGCTCTGCTCTTGGCTGACGTCAGCCGTGGGTTAACCGTCCCTTTTAATCTTTTCACCGCATCAGCCAGTTTCATAATCTTTTCGACGGATGCGTCGCGAAACGATAGCATCGCATCTTCATGGCCGGCTTGAGCGCACATAGCAATCGTATAGCATGACGTACCGCCCCGAATGATTTTGAGCGACAAATTCGCTTGATGGCAGTGGACCCCGATGAACATGCAGCAGTCGATTTTATTGTGCCAGATGGTCAGGTTCGGGTGGTTGGGATTGATCTCGACTTCAGGATTGATCTTAGGGTATTTCGGGCGATAGTCCGGCATCGGGATCAGCATGGGCGTTTGCCCTTGCTGCACACATTCCTTGAGTGTGTTGTACAAGTGACGGATGGCCGTGGCCTTCTTGGCTGCCTTCTCGTTCCAGGCCCACAGGACTAAGGGGCCAGGGAAGAGGGTCGGCACTTTGGCCATGAGGAATTGTTTCGCCGCTTCCTCGTATGCCTTTTCCTCTGGGACGATGACACCGTTTATGTGAGCTTCCCCAGGGTTCGGCAAACGAATGCCCATGCTGGCAGCCGATGGAGGAAGGAAATGTTCCGGGCCTGGAAGGACACGATACTGAGTCATTACAACTTAATCTCCGGCAAGGGGTTATTGAACCAGAAACACAGATTTTCCAATGGTCTCAGCCATCCTCACTCTAAGCTTTTTCCGTGCACCCTGCAACCTCGCAGAAGGCCCACCGCTGGGAAATTTTGGGCTATCGAACGAGGGGGCTTAGGCCTTTTGTCCTAAGATTCTCGCTTTGCCCACAGGAGCCACTACCGCCTAATCCAGCTATTCAGCTCGTATTTAGGAGTTCGCATTATAGGGCTGGCTCGTCCAGTCTGTCAAACCAATCGGTAGGCTTCAGACTACTATAGGCTGGTTCGCTTGCGCAGAGATGTTAACATGAAATCAATATGTTGCGAGATGTCACGGCAATTGCTCACAGGCTAGAATGGATCCGAGTACGCAGGCTCGTTCAAGGTCATCTTTGGCGAGCCGACCCTGTAAACGTTCTCGATAAAGTTTTGCTCTGGTCAGCAGGGCGGCAGCATTGGTGGGGTCGACCCGAATAACAGTGGACAGATCTTCGATCGCTTGTTCCGGCTGATTCAGATTGAGATAAATCTCGCTCCGCAGTGCATACGCCTCTTTTTGATAGGGGATCCAACTTTCAGGCGTTTGGGCGTTGAGGAGTTTCTTCAGCGTGGCCAAAGCATGATGCCAAGATTTGGCGTTTGCCTGATGGCGGGCTTGTGTCGTGTATACGCCGATGAGGGGCTGGCGAGCGATATCGGCAAACGGATCGAGCTCAAGGACTTGCTCGTAGGCAGCGGCAGCCTCGTCCAATTGTTTCAGCCACGTGAACACATCCCCTTTCCCAACCCATGCCCATATATTCTTAGCGTCGAGAGTGATGGCGCGATCGAAGTCTATCCTGGCTTTGCCCAGATAGTCCGCATAGTCCACTGCCTGCGCCTGCTGGGAAAAAGCCAGTGAGACGAGTCGGAGATAGGTTTGCCCGCGCACAATTAGTGGATCGGCGTAGCGATCGTCAAGGGTGGCGGCGTCGGTGCTGAGCTGGATCTTGTCCCGCAGATTCGATGTGTGGAGAGCAGTCTCGAGAATCGCGCGTGCCCGTTGGTGTGAGGCGGACTTCCCGTTCGGATCGATTGCCAGCACCCGGACGCCGACCGGCTGCTGTTGAAGCTCTCGCAGTTGCGAGCGCAATTGGTGATTTTCCTGCTGGAGCTGGCGAAAGTGTTGCGCGAGTTGCTGGTTGGATTGAAGTCGGCGTATTGCCTCCGCCAGACTGCTTACATTGACCGTCGCACGAATGCGTATGAAGAAGACGGGACGATCCAGCTCGAAGGTGCGCCTGGATTCGAGAATTTCCGTTTCCGTGACAGCGGCGGCAATCGTTCTGACTTCCAGCGAACTGGTTTGCGTGCTTCTCCCGCCAGATTCTTTTTCCACATCGTGGAACGTAGCTTCGAGATAGACGCCCGCTTCTTCCACCGCGTTGCGTTGGGCTCGTTGGAGGACTTTTTCTTCTGCGCTGGCTAAGGTGTCGCCATCGGCCATGACATATTGGCCCTCGGCGATGACGGTTTTCGTGGAGGCGCTGAACGCAGGGGTTCCCCATAAAAGGAGCGCAAAAAGAGGGGGATAGAACAATCGCCGGTACAGTTCCATTCGGTTAACTATACCGCGCGATGGCTGAGGGGGCAACGCACCAGAGGGGGGGCAAACGGAGTAGGGGCTGAAGGAGTGGAGCGACGGGCCTTCGGCTACCGCTCTTTCGGAAAGACTTGAATAAATGGGTGAACGTCGACCCGTTCAAATACACCGTGAACGGTGTAGGGGTCTTCGCGAGCAAACCGTTGCGCGTCTTCCAGTGAGTCCGCTTCGATGACGATAAGACTCCCTGTCTTATCCGTGAGCGGACCGGCCAGCACGACCAGGCCTTGCGTATCTAGGGATTCCATCTTGGCGAGATGCGCCGGGCGATAGATTTTTCGCTTGGCCTCTCCGTCGGGCCCGTCGAATCCGAGTATGACAAATTTCATAAATGTCTCGAAGGTTGAGGATTAGGATTCTGACCTCAGGCTAGGTCCTCCAGCGGGAAGCGATCTTTATAGCCAGTGGTCGTTTCATGCCACCAGCGAACTTCTTGTTCTCCAAGCTTCCAGCATAGATAGACCATTCGACCGTCACGATGATGGGGTTAGTCTCAGAGGCCGAGATCCAGGTCCTTCTCCAGGATGCCGAGTTGTTGAATCGCCTGAAGATTCGCACTGACTTGTTGAAGACCCAAGATGTAGAGGTGTCCAACGGTACTGCCCCCGCCATATTCGGCCTGGGCGCTGGCTTTCTTGATATCTTCTTTCGTGCGTGACAAGACAGCCTTGGCTTGCTGAATGGACGTCAACTTGGAATTGAGCTGGGGGATGAGGAAATTGGCCTCGGACAGTGTAAATATTCGCTCGTGCTGTCCGTGTTCGTCGTCGTGCGCCATAGTGTACCCTCGCGAAGCTCCTGATTTAGCACACCACTCTTTTGCGCTGCAACCGTAGGCGTTGGAGCAGTTCTGTTGTCAGGGCGCGATAAGAGCCAGTGCCGGCTGGACTGGCTCAGTGCGTAGTGGGTAGCGTGAAAGAGCTACCTACAGAAAGAGATATCCCTGTTGACAAGGAACACCGCCCGCGTTATTATTCATTCACTATCTCAGCTTGATTCAAAGTTATCTCCACACACAAGACTTCCGGGACGCATCTCGACACAAGTCACAATTGTTCAGGGAACAGAGGCGAGTCAGCTCGGCATGAGTTCCGGCCTGCAACAATATCCGCACCATGAGACAGGGTCGTACCCTTTTTTATAGCGACGAGCGGAAACAGGTAAGTCCCTCACGGGTCATCCTCTTTTAGCTGATAGACACGACACAATCATCAACCATTACCATTTACTATACTATTCATTCCGTGGACAATTTCCCATGGTTCACCACGTGCGATCGCTGCCGATAACAAGGCAGCCGGGGACTTGAGAGGGTATTCATGACACAAACGAAGGGGGAGGTTATGCATCTTGCGGAGCTGAAGCAGAAGTCCATCGCCGATCTCAATGAGGTTGCGCGCGATCTGAAGATCGATGGCGCACCCA
>JBKJZK010000279.1:0-4958 GCA_046715215.1 Nitrospiraceae bacterium | reverse complement strand
CCATCATCCGACGGTCACCATCTATAACCATATGGATGTGCAACCGGCGCAGGAGCCGGAATGGAAACAGGCACCCTTTGTGTTCAAGAACGAGAACGGGCTGTATCACGGCCGTGGCGCCACTGATGACAAGGGGCCGGCGCTCTCGGCCCTGTTCGGCGCGCGGTACGCGATCGAGCAAGGAGTGCCAATCAACATTCGGTTTCTCTGGGAACTGGAAGAAGAGATCGGCAGTCCGCATTTTGCCGCAGGACTGAAGAATCGTGAAGCCATCCCCCGTCCCGATTCCGTGGTCGTGTCGGATACCATCTGGATCGCAAAAGGAAAGCCCGCTATGCCCTATGGTCTGCGAGGTCTACTGGGCGCGCGTCTCACGCTGCGCACGGGAACGAAAGACGCCCATTCTGGTTTGACCGGAGGCGCCGCGCGTAATCCGCTCGCGGAACTGATGGAAGTGGCGCAAGCCTGCGTCGATGCCAAGACCGGCAAGGTGAAGATTCCCGGGTTCTATCAGGATGTGGTCGAACCGACCAACGCGGAGATCAAGAGCTTCCTTGCGTCAGGTTTCCAGGTCAAGAGCTTCAAGCAGGCCTACGGATTTCAGACGCTGCGCACGCATGATCCCGCCGAGATCATGCGCCGGATTTGGGCCGCGCCGACGTTTGATGTGCATGGTTTGACCGGCGGCTATCACGGCCCAGGGGTGAAGACGGTCGTGCCGGGCCATGGCGAACTCAAAGTGAGTATGCGGTTGGTGCCGAATCAAACTCCGGAAAAGGCCTTTGCATTGCTCAAGCGCCACGTGGCGAAGCTGAATCCTGACATGAAAGTCGAACGAGAAGGGATGCTTCAGCCGTTCAAAGGATTGTTTGAGGGGCCCTATGTCGAAGCGGTGAAGAGGGCGTCGAAGGCTGGATTTGGGAAAGAACCGGCGTTCATCCGCGAAGGCGGATCAATCGGAGCCGTGGTCACCATGCAGAAAACCTGGAAGGTGCCGATCCTGTTTATGGGATTGAGTCTGCCTGAGCACGGCTACCATGCGCCGAACGAATATTTCGATTGGGGCCAGGCCTCCGGCGGGATGAAAGCCTTTGCACATTATTTTGCAGAGCTGGCGAAGATGGGGAAGGGATAGGGCAGCCTGGTCGTCCTCCTGCTCGCGGAACAGAGGAGGGGATGGAGCCTGATGATCTTCTGTGCTCGCGCAACGCGCGGCTTCCGAAGGGTGGGGAGGAAGCGGCCACGTGCCCTTCTTGCTCGCAGAACGCGCACGATGAAAAGGATGGGAAGGACACCCACGTTGGTCCTGTGCTCCCGGAACGCGCGCCCTGAGAAGGGCCTCGTTCGACGGCCGCACGTAGACCAACATGGGTGCCCTTCCCAGAGAGAAAAAGCTAGCAAGCTTGGAAGGATCAATTTAATAGATCGACGGTGCTCGTTCGATGCGCGCAGTGAAGGACAGTCTGGCCACTCCCTTGAGCGAAAAGGGTGACGGTGCGGGGAAGGAAACAGAAAACCTCGTTGGGCGTGCGTAATCGAGGATTAATCAGACTACTCTTTGGAAGAAGAGGTCCTTGATCCCTTCCAAACAAGGTAATTGTCCTCTCCCAGTTGAGGAACCCGTTGTCTCTCTTTCATGCCCATGATTTCCAATTGCTCATTCTGTTCCCATTCATGGACCCAATCCTTTAGATCGCTTTCCCAAGTCAGAGGAAATGTCAGTGCTGAAGACCAAGCCTCGTTATAGGTAAGCTGCTTCTTGGTCCGGAGCAGGTGTAGAACCGCTGCTCGAGCACGAAACACATACCTTTCACGTAAAGAGCGAAAGTACGCGGATGGGTCTTGGGGCACCGCACCAGAGAATAGCCCTAGCTCTGTTTGACCTGTCCGTTCTTCTCTTTCTCGTTTTTGGGCTTCATCCCGTGTTTTTTCCATGACCGGCATTGCCTTCTTCTCCGCTTCTTTGAACACTTTCATGCCTTTGGGGTCTCGCGTGGCGTAGATGAGGTGAAAATGTGTTCTGTTCTTTTCGGGGTGAAGAACGATGGCAGAGCTTGTATATCCAAATGCGCCAACACGTTTTACGCATTCGCTGTATGCCGTAACGATAGCGTCCTCTCGATCCTTCTCCTCGAGGCCTTTCAGTATGTCTTTGAACTGGCTAGAGCCAAAAAGCTTGACGAAGCTCTCTTGGTTCTGCTTTTGCGGCCACTCTATAAAACGACGGATGTATTCGGTCATGAAGTTAATCAGCACCTCTCCAGTATTTAATCGCAGAAGTGGAGCTATGGTTTCCATTGCAAATCCAGACCACCCCGTAGGATCTATAAATAAGAAATGAAAAGAAGTAGGCCCACCTTCTTGCACAAATCGTAAGATGTCCTGGATGGCATTTTCGAGCTTCTTGTTTTTTGTTTCTATTATGACGTCATCTTGTTGGTCCGCGAATTGTTTGAGCTTTGCATAAGCAGACGGAGTTTTCTCGAGGAAGAAGCACCGAAGCTTTAGGGTTCTTCCAGTTCGTTCCTTGTGAATCGTGCGAGCTTTGCGTAATTGCTCAAGGGCAATCGCAAATGAACTATCCTCGAATTTTTCTGATTTGACCTTCCAGGGCCCTTAGAAACAGTCAACGTAGGTTAGGGTGTCCCAATGCGAGCCAACAATGATCGCAAAGCGTTCAAGGTAATTTTTAAGGATGATGTGTTTGACGAGAGTCTGTTCGCGACCGGTGTAGAGATCACCAGTGCTCAATGGAGTGCACCGGCAGGACGCAGAGATTCGACTTTTTCAATAGCAATTAACCGTCGCTGATGATCCATGACTGGCGCTTCCGCGCGTTGGGGGAATTCATTATAGGTCTTGCCGTCGAGTGAGCGGCCTGCTTCACTTTTGCGGACACCACCCCATTGCTTAAAGAAGAAAGGAACCTTGGCCTTCCGGCACTGGTCGCGGATTGAAAGTACCCAGGATTTCTTCATGGGTCTGGCGCCAGCTCCACTTTCACCGCCGACAATTACCCAGTTTATTCCGGTGAGGCTAAATCTTCCTAAACCCTCGAGCAAGGGTTCTATCGAAAGAAAACGAATCCTTGCTGGTGATGCTTGTAAATGATCAATGCGTTGGAGCCCATGCCTCCTGTTCTCGACGCTAACGCCCCACCAGATATGAGGCAGTGCCGCAGCAAACTTGAGCTTAGTCTCCAACATATCTCGCATCCGTTCCGAACGCTTCGTCAGTACCTGATACGTGTGCCAGTTTGCTAACTGCATCACACGAACAACCGATACGATGTATTCGTCAGCCACGTTCTCTTGGAAGAGATCGCTCATCGAGTTCACAAAGACCATCTTGGGCGTACGCCAACGAATTGGTTCAGCCAGTTTCTCTGGCACCAAACGCAGATCAAAGCCATGTTCGTAAGGATGGCCGGGGACACCTCGAAAACGTTCGGCAAATGTCTCTGCGTAGCAGTTTGCGCAGCCAGGGCTAACTTTGGAGCAACCCCTAACGG
This sequence comes from Nitrospiraceae bacterium, assembly GCA_046715215.1. Lineage (GTDB taxonomy): Bacteria > Nitrospirota > Nitrospiria > Nitrospirales > Nitrospiraceae > Palsa-1315. The sequence continues at coordinate 1,447 of JBKJZK010000279.1, read as the reverse complement.
GATTCCAAGTTGCATCAGTCCATTCTATTTTTGAATTATCGCTCATCGTCGACAGGCCAACAACTGTTGTGCGTAGTTTAGCCCAAATGCCATCACAAAGGAATTACTTCACATGCAAGAAGGCAAGGGGGAATGGTTGTATTAACTGGACTCATCAGGGGAGATCGAACTGCCACTGGCCCAGTCGTTCAGGCAGGGTCAGCGCCGCATTGAGGTGATCAAGAAATTCACGGCGGGGAGTCTCCTCTGCGCCAAGCGCGATCACATGGGGTGAGGATTGCTGGCAGTCCATGAGGCGAAATCCCCACGTCTGGAGCTGGCGCACGAGCAAAACCAGCGCCACTTTTGAGGCGTCGGGCACACGGGTGAACATCGATTCAGCAAAGAACGCGCTGCCTAGCGCCACGCCATAGAGCCCGCCAACCAACTGTCCTTCCTGCCAGGTTTCAACGGAATGCGCATAGCCTTGTTCGTGTAAGCGCGTATAGGCCTCAAGCATCTCCGCAGTGATCCACGTGCCGCCGTCTGGATATTGTGGCCTTGGCCCTGCGCAGTGTCTCATCACGTCACGAAAGCACCTGTCGAGCGTGACACTGAATAGGCCGGGACGAAGACTTCTCTTCAGGCTGCGCGAGATATGAAGCTTGTCGGGAAAGAGAACGGTCCGGGGATCGGGCGACCACCACAAAATCGGCTGATCGTCGCTGTACCAGGGAAAGATGCCATGTCGGTAGGCTTCGAGCAATCGCTCTGGGCGCAGGTCGCCTCCGACGGCGAGCAGACCTTCTGGCGATGCCGAATCGACAGGGGGGAAACTGAGATCCGCTAGGTTTGCGCTGAGCCTGAACATGGCTCGACAAGGTACTCGACGCGACGGGAAAAGGCTACGGCCCTCTGAATAGAACTGTCACCCCTTCTTTTCCTCCGCCTGAGCCAGGATCGGCTGAAAGATGGAATCTGCGTCCAGCACCGCCTTCAACGATTCTGCTCCGATGAAGAATTGCCAGATGTCCGGAGTCTGCCCTGGAATTTCAGCAAACCAACGTTTTGCTTCCGTTAGTCGCTCCAGGATCGCCCGATTGTCTCGGTCCGGGGTGAACAGCAAACTGTAGGCTTTGGTGTATTCGGCCATGAATTTATCGAGCGGCAGGTCGGCGAGCGCGAGCGCCTCGTCGGCATCCTGATAGGCGACCCGAATATCCGGGTCGTCGAAGTTGCGGTTCCAGGCCACTTTGTTGATGCGGGACCAGGCCAGTTGGAGCAGGGCTTCGGCTCTGCCGGCTCTTCGCTCAGCCGGGATGGCTTTGACCAAGGATTGGTGTGTCGTGATCGCGGGTTCTTGATCGTTGTTCCATCGATAAGCCACGCCTAACCGAAAGTGGTTATCGAGTTGTTCCGGCCGTACGATGGCCAAGGTTTGCATGGCTGAGAGCATGCGGTACAGGTA
>JBKJZK010000278.1:0-2373 GCA_046715215.1 Nitrospiraceae bacterium | reverse complement strand
GGCCATGATCAACAGCGCGATGGGGCCCAAGACCACCAGAAAATCGAGATAGCCCAATTCAGCCTTACTGGCAATCATGATATTGGGCGGATCACCGACCAGCGTCGCCGTTCCTCCAATGTTCGAGGCGAGCGCCTCAGTCACAAGAAATGTGACGGGGTTCAGCTCCAAGCGCTTGGTAATGGCCAACGTGACCGGTGCCATGAGCAACACGGTGGTGACATTATCGAGCATGGCCGAGAGCCCGGCCGTCAACAGTGCCAGTAATATCAGCAGACGAAACGGTTTTGCGTCGGCCCGCTGCGCCGCCCAGATGGCCAAGACCTCGAAGAGCCCAGTCTCCCGGACAATGTTAATGATCACCATCATCCCGATCAGCAGAAACACGACGTTGTAGTCGACACCAAACTCATGGGAATAGAACGCCTCGTCTTGCGACACCACGCCGAGCCCGATCATCACCGCCGCCCCGCACAGCGCCACAATCGTCTTGTGGATCCGCTCGGTGAGGATGACCAGATAGCACACACCGAAGATGAGCAGGGCCAAAGAAATCGAAGACATTCAATACCTCTTGCCGCCTGAAGGATGACGCTGGGCTCAGGAACTTTTACGCATTATCTGGAGACCACTGCTGCAATGCAATGAGAGTCGTCTTTTTCGATGCAGTTCATGTTAGCCCGCATTATTCAAGAGCATTTCTGCTGCAAGCGAGAGGCGCGGGGCCAGAGGCCAGGGGTAACCAGAGGGAATGTCTTCTCTCTCGCCTCGTACCCCTCGCCCCTCGCCTGGCTTCTATGAGATTTCACGACGAACCGTCATGAATAATGTGGGCCAAGCCATCTACAGAGGACATCTTCTCTTTCCCTACCTATGCCACGTGCTTTAGCAGGATGCTGAAGAAGTCCGCCAGCGTTATCGAAGGTTAAGGCTGAGGCCAAGGCTGAGATGAAGAAAGTCAGGTCTTCGCTCAACCTTGACCTCGACCTCAGCCTGCCTCGCGCGGCTATCCTGCTAGGAGTATCTTGGCGCCCATATTCCCATCATCGAACACATGACGAGCGTCCTCTTCGTCGTGAAGCGCGGTGACTCCCGCAAACAGTATCAGATAGGTTGCGACGATGTTTGAGCGATGCATTGGGATACGGGTCTCCTATCTGTTGTTCTTCATGCTGAGATTTTCTACTGCACCATCAATTCAATTTCATTTCCCCCATCCAGGGGGGGCCTGTTTGGAGTCCTCTCGCTGTACCGGCAATACACACGCGGCACGCGCTCCAGAAAACAAAGGGGAGCACGTCGTTTTACATAATTCCTATCCGTGCGAGCGTGCCCTTTACTACTTGCTGTATTCGCGAGCGCCGACGCTCACGCGCACCATCGACGCTGATAGGATCGTCGCTTGCCTTGAATCAAACACCCACACAGATGGCCAACGTGTCTGATCGAGTGCATATGTGCCGAGGTACCCATTTCGTCCGGTTCCCGCCCGGTGAGGCCGGGGACGCCAGATGCGGGGCCATGAATTGGTTGAGTTGTGGCGTTCTTCACGCTCCTGCTGGGGTCCTGCTCGGATTTTGGGTCACCGTCGGCGTGCCTTACCCCTCTTTCGTAGGGTTGTAAGGCGATCCTTCAAGAGCGTATTTAATTCTCGATTTGATGACCTATCGAAGTATGGAGAGACGGTACCGATGAGTAGGGGCCACGGTGTATGTTTCATAGAGGCAATGGCCTTTTTCGCATACTGTATGCCTTCGCATACAGTCCTCTTTCGAGAGCGTACTCCACGGAGATCTTTTCTTTCTTTTCATCTGGATAAGGACGCGATGGATTATGCGCTCTCCATGGTTTAGTTCTTGCTCAGGCCTGACTTGCATCTAGTTCATGCCGGGAAACACTGGTTGATTCCGGATCTCAGAACACCTGAAACGTCATGAGGAGGACAGCATGTCGCATCGTCGCAAGAAGTTCCTGTCGGCCGGTCTAGCAGGAGTGCTATGTTCTACAGCGCTGCTCGGCCTCACTGCGGCTCACGCTGCAGGCAAAGACAATCTGCACCTTCCCGGCACGAAGGACCAGCCTCATTCTCCGACCAAGTCCTTTACGCGCATGTTTCCTGAGTTGCCGCCCTACGCCCAGCCGACCGATGCCGCACGCGAACAGGCCAAAAAGCTGGGCGAAAAAGGTGGCCTCATCGACGCGTTGGATAACCTGACCGATCCCGTTCTGTCAATCACAGATCCCTTGCGCAGTGTGAACAATCCCGACAATCCCAGCATGACGGCCGGCGTGACCTTCTTCGGTCAGTTCCTGGACCACGATGTGACGCTCGACCCGAGATCCCCGTTGCTCGAACAGAGCGACCCCAGAAAG
>JBKJZK010000277.1:0-3477 GCA_046715215.1 Nitrospiraceae bacterium | reverse complement strand
AAAGGCTCTTGAGCTGCGCCTTGGTAAATGGCTTCTCATAGTAGTTGACGGCTGTGAAGGGCTTGCCGCTCTCTTGTAACAACTGCACTGCCTGACGGCATGTGCTACAGGTTGGTTTCTGGTAAATTGTCACTTCAGCCATGTTCAAACTCCTTTCATAGTCCGGCCTACATGAATATCTGCTATGTCGTGTACAGCATCGTTCGGGAAGCGCGCGACAGGCGTGACTCAAAGTTCGGGGTTCGAAGTTCCGAAAACCTCGGACCTCAGACCCTCATTCATCTCGCCCTTCCCGATCCTCCCCTAACCCAGAACTCAGAACTTCTTCGCTGCCTTGCGCCATTTTTACCTGTGTGATACATGGGGCTCATCTTACTTCACATAAGTGCCCATTATGCCGACGCCAATCTTCGGAACCAGCTCCAGTGGTCAGTTTTCCTGCACCTCAGACACGCACCACACCTTACGAGACCTCCGCACGAAGCGCAAGGGACAGCCGGTGTTCGTCCTCGGGCATGTCTTGGCCAGAAAAGGGCAGGAAGGGAACTTTGAAGTCTTTAACGATCGCCTGGCCATTGTCAAATTCGCCGACGGCGGCGCGATCGGGTATGACCCGCTCGAATTGCTCTTGCCCACCCACATCGACGATAAGGGAACCGCCTACTTCGAAATCCGCCCCTGCCAGCAGTGCGAACAACTCTTTCCCCTGACCGCCGAAGAGTGTGCAGCAGCAGAAGAACCCAGCTTGTGTCCGGAATGCCGACGCGCGGTTCGTGAAACGTGAGGCGTGAAACGTTAAACGAGGGTGACCCTCGGAGCTGCAGCCTTGTTTGGGAAAGGCGCGATTCGAAGTTCTAGAATCCTCGAACTTCGGACTTCGAACCCTCGCGTGTCTCGCGCAGGATGCTCAAAAAGGCTGTCCAGCAAGGCCGCAGCGAGTGCAGAGGCGAGGCGTACGCTGCGGTACGTTGAGCCTGTGCGCGAAGCTAGAACGCCGCTGGCGGCCTTTTTCAGCTTCCTGCTAGTCGACCAGCGGCGCGATCTCGACGGCCTTCTTAATCAAGCAATCGCCCGCATAAGACTGGAGGGACATCGGCAGCATGCTGGCGTCGATCACATGTACCGTGACAATCTGAAAGCCTTCGGCGACTTTGAATCCTTCAAGCTTCATGGCATGACAGATTTCCAGTTTTTTCCAAATCAGATTATTTAGGATCGTCTCCGACGCGAGTAGCTTCATATCTGACACTGCGTCATTCACCAAGACCTTCGCCGACACCCGCGCCTTATCTTTTGGCGCCTCGCTCACGACGGCAAAAGCAAGGAGCTCGCCGTCGGCCTGGACCAAGGAGGCGGTCCCCATGGCGATGAGGCCGAACAGCATCACCAGGAGGGACAGAAGCGGAGTCATGGCTTACTATGCCAACCGATAAGCGCCATTTCAAGATCCTGCCTCTCCGAACATGATAGACTGCCTCGACTTTAGAAGGCCCTCAACCTTAACCTCAGCCTTCTCCAAGCAGGGAGACTCATATATCCTGCCACTCGGGTAAAGGAGCACAGTCATGCCACATGATTTCATGCCGGGCCTCGCCGGCGTCCCCGCAGCCAAATCCGCGATTAGCGATGTGGACGGGGAGCGCGGCGTGCTGGAATATCGCGGCATCCGCGTCGAAGAACTTTGCCTGCGATCGTCCTATCTCGAAACCGCCTATCTGTTGCTATTTGGCCACCTTCCCACGCAACCGCAGCTCGCGCGATGGCACGAGGACATCGTCCATCACCGTCGCATCAAGTTCAAGATTGTCGATTTACTGAAATGCCTTCCGGAGCAGGGGCATCCCATGGACGCCTTGCAAGCTGCGGTCGCCGCGTTGGGCATGTTTTATCCAGGCCGAAATGTGCAGGACGTCGAAAATAACTATTGGTCTGCCGTCCGTCTCGTTGCCAAACTGCCCACGATCGTCGCGGCCTGGGCGCGTCTGCGGTATGGGAACGATTATGTTCCACCGCGCGACGATCTTGGATTTTCAGAAAACTTCCTCTACATGCTGACTGAGACAGAACCGCTTCCTTTGTGGGGCAATATTTTCGACGACTGTCTGGTCCTCCATGCCGAGCACACGATGAATGCCTCAACCTTCACCGGCATGGTCACCGCATCGACGCTGGCCGATCCCTATACGGTCGTCGCGTCCTCAATCGGGGCTCTGAAGGGCCCGCTGCATGGCGGGGCCAACGAAGAAGTCGTGCAGATGTTGAAGGAGATTGGTGAGCCAAAGCGGGCCCGATCGTACCTCGAAGAACAGCTCCGCGCGAAGCAGAAGCTGATGGGTTTCGGTCATCGGGTGTACAGGGTCAAAGATCCCCGTGCGACAATCCTGCAAGGTTTGTGCGAGCGACTCTTCAAGGAATGTGGAAGTTCACCGTTGTACGAGGTTGCCTTAGAGGTCGAGCGGGTGGCAGAAGAGCTGCTGAAGGGGAAGGGGATTTATCCCAACGTCGACTTCTACTCCGGGATCGTCTACGACAAGTTGGGTATCGAGACCGATCTGTTCACACCGTTATTCGCTCTGGCGCGAGTGTCAGGATGGCTGGCCCATTGGCTTGAACAGCTTCGCGAGAACAAACTGTTCCGTCCGGACCAGATTTATTCCGGTGAGCATGGCCGGCCTTACGTGCCCATCGAGCAACGCTAGCAGGATGCTGAAAAAGTCTGCCGGCGGCGTTCTCGCATCGTTCAGATCCTCAACGGGGACCCAGCTGCCTCACTAACTCGGCGGCGCGCACAGACTTGGTGCTCCTTATTCGTCGCACCGTGCGCCCCAGAGGGTACGCCTCCGGCTCTTCACTCGCTGCGGCCTTGCCGGACAGGCTTTTTGAGCATCCTGCACGAGACAGGCGAGACTGGCGGGGCGGGTGAAGAAGTTCTGAGTTCTGGGTTCAAAGTTCCGAAAACCTCGAACCGTCGTCCGTCTCGTCCTTCCCGATCCTTCCCTAACTCAGAACTCAGAACCTTAGTGTCGCGCCTTTTCCGCCCATCCTCGATCAGTAGGCACCCCCCTTGACTCTGCGGCAGACCGAATTATCTATCACCTCAGACAAGCGAAGCGGTGCGCGCCTAGAAGTGACAGCGAACAAAAATGAGAAGGAGGTCTACCATGACACTCGTACGGTGGGATCCATTTCGTGATCTCGAAGACATGTCGGATCGGTTGAATCGGCTGTTTAGCCGTCCTGCTTTACCTCGGACGAACGGCAACGGCAAGGAGACAATGATCGTTGCCGACTGGGTGCCATCCGTGGACGTGAGTGAAACGGATGGGGACTACCAGATCAAGGCGGAGATCCCTGATGTGAAGAAAGAGGATGTGAAGGTGACACTAGAAGACGGCGTCCTCACGATCCAGGGTGAGCGCAAGCAGGAAAAGGAAGAGAAAGGCAAAAAGTATCATCGGGTGGAGCGCTCTTATGGCC
>JBKJZK010000276.1:0-5127 GCA_046715215.1 Nitrospiraceae bacterium | reverse complement strand
CAATGGATCACCGACCGAGAGGCCCATCCGAATCAGCAGCGACTCTTGCACCACCGCTCCAAAACAGGAAGGCCCGCCACAGCGGTGCTCATCCGGGTGGAGCAGGACATCCAGCGATTGCGTTTGGTCAAGTCGGATCGCCCCGTACAAGGGATACGCCGGCTCGACCGCTTTAAGTTCAATGATCTGGGTCGATTGGGTCGCGGCGGACCCGGGAGTCGTGCGTGCAGCCATGGCGACAAGCTCGCTCACATGGGTCAACACCATGTCTCGCTCCCTCAGCGAGTCCAGCACCGCCTGTCCCGCGAGACTCAGGGGGCGAGTCAGACGGATTTCGAGATCGCCGCCTAACAACCCTCGCGCTTCTTTCGTGACGGCCTGTTCCATATTTGCGCCAAAGAGCGACACCCCGACCAAGGCCCCGACGCCGATCGCGATACAGGCGAAGAAATAGAGGAAGTGTCGCCAGGCTCCCCGGGTTTCACGCCAGGCCATCCGCAAGATGAAGCGAATCACGGGGATGACTCTGCGACCCGATGGTCTGAGTCGGTGAGGCGGTCGGATTCGATGCGGCCGTCGCGCAACGCAATCACGCGTTCCATCGAGGACGCAATGGCGTGATCATGCGTGACGAGGACTAAGGTGGTCCCGTAATCGCGATGGAGCGAATGGAGCAGACTCATTACGTGCTGGCCCGTGGCCGAATCCAAGTTGCCGGTCGGCTCGTCGGCCAACAGAATCGGCGGGTGACAGGCGAAGGCTCTGGCCACCGCCACCCGCTGCTGCTCGCCTCCCGAGAGTTGGACGGGATAATGATGCAGCCGTTCTCCCAGGCCGACGGTCTGCAACAGCTCCGTCGCGCGATCCTGTGCCGTGCGCAATCCCGCCAACTCCAATGGCACCAGTACGTTTTCCAGGGCGGTGAGGGTGGGAATGAGATGGAAGGATTGGAAGATGTAGCCGATGTGATCGCGACGATACCGCGCCAAGGCACTCTCGCGCATCGCAGAGATCTCTACGCCGTTCAACGTAATGGAGCCGGACGTCGGGCGATCCAGTCCTGCGATGAGGCCCAGCAAGGTAGACTTCCCGCTCCCGGATGGGCCGACGATGGCCACGCGCTGCTTATCAGGAATTTCGAGTGTGACATCGTCGAGGATCGTGATCTGATGGCCTCCGCCGGCCAAGCGCATCGTCAGGTGAGAGAGGGCGATCATGTTGTCCTTCTGGTTCCCGCAGTATCGTCTATGTGCAGGGTATATTATACTGGATGACGATGCACCGCTCATGGATTCTCACAAAACTATTTTCTTGTCTCTGCCTTTCCTGGATCCTCCTCTGTGGGTATAACCTCGCCCGTGCGTCTACCTCTCCGCCCCCGTCGTCGAACCCTCCGCGCGAGGGTGCGGGACCAAGGCCTATCTCCGCTGAACGTCCCAGCATCGTCGCCTTCGGCGACAGCCTGACAGCAGGCTTAGGTGTGTCGCCGGATCAATCCTATCCTGCGCGTCTTCAACGGACATTGGACGCAGTGGGCTATGCCTATCGGGTCGTAAACGCAGGAGTCAGCGGTGAGACGACAGCCGGCGGAGCCAGAAGGGTCTCCTGGGTCCTGAAGAACAAGCCGGCAATCGTCATTCTGGAGCTCGGCGGCAACGACGGACTCCGCGGCCTCAGCCTGAGCGAAACGCAAGCAAACCTCGAACGGATCATTCAAAAACTTCAACAGGCCTCGGTCACCGTCGTGTTAGCGGGAATGAAAATTCCTCCGAATTACGGACAGGACTACACTGATGGGTTTGAGGCGCTCTACCAGGCCGTCGCGAAAAAGTATCACCTGACGCTGATTCCATTTTTTCTCGATGGGGTGGCAGGCTCGTCCTCGCTCAATCAGGCCGACGGCATTCATCCGACCGGAGAAGGCTATCGCCTAATTGTCGAGAGAATCTTCCCAGTGCTTGAGCCGTTGCTGGAGCGCTCCGGTAAAGGCGGTTTAGGGAGAGCGGAATAAGGGCGATTTTCAAACAGCTTGATGTTGTGAAGGTTTCCCCGGTTATCTTTGAAAATATTGTGATTCCGTTGTGTATCTCGTCTGGCGTGGTTGGAGTCTCGCCTGTCGGAAGGATGAATCCCTATACAGTGTGCACCAATGATTGGCCCCCTTATGATTGCGTTAATTGATGGGACCGGAGAACTGTGCTAGGCTGATTTCACAATGCGACTGATACATGGCAACATGGCGTGGTCTCGGGTAGTGGTCCTTGTGTGGGTATCCCTATGGATGCTCGCCGCGCCATTGGTTCATATCCATCCCGAGGCCGATCATCGTCATGGGGCTGCAGGTCACATTCATGGTGGCACGGTCCATACTGTTTTTTCGCCGGACCTGCCCTGTGAATTCTCGGTCTATGACCATGCCTCAGTTACCGAGAACGAATCCCGCTGTCCGCTTCATCTGATTGCGCAACCTCCCCATGGGGCGGAGCACCTCGAAATCGATGTGATTCTCGCGTCTTCTGCCGAGCCGCAAATCGGCAAAGGCACCTCGCTGGATGTGGCCGCACATTCGTTCCACGCGCACCCGCCCGCGAGGCCTCATGCCGTCTGGCAGCCGCAACCCAGTCCTTCGCTGACGAGTCTTTTCCTCACGACCAGTCTTTCCTCCCGCGCTCCCCCTATCGTTTGATCGCGTCTGTTCACATCTCGTAACGCTTCGATCTATTTTCTCGGCGCTACACGTCCGTCTCGTATTGTAACGGAGGCGCGTCGCCATGGGCGCCGACGGGGGGAGGCCTAGTATGAAACCCGCACTCGTCTATAAGATCACCGTCTTGCTTGGATTGGTGATCGTGACCACGCCTATTCCGGCAGGCTACGCAACCGAACTCAGCCCGTCCGGATACACACTGAAGCAAGTCGTACAACTCGCGCTCCAACACAACCCGATGATGAACAGCGCGGCGGCAGTCCTTGATCAGAGCCAGGGGCAACGGGTCACGGCCGACGCCTACCTGAACCCCACTATCACGGGTTCGGCCGGCCGCGGGGCGATTCGAGATCCCAGCACCGGTGTCTCGGTCACCGAGCGGACGATCACCGTGGAACAGCCGCTGGAGTGGCTGGGCAAACGTGCAGCCAGACAACGCGCCGCTGATGCGGGCGTAGCGGGCGCTCTTGCCGGCATGGAAGAAACAAAAGTGATTCTCATGGGTGATGTCAAAGGGGCATTTTTCCACTTGCTCTTCGCGCAACAAGAAACACAGCTCGCTAGGGAGAACCTGAAGACAGTGGATGACCTCGTGAAATTGGTGAGCGTGCGTGTCAGCACGCGGGAAGCGCCGAAATTCGAGTTGGTCAAGGCGACCGTTGAACTCCAGAAATCCAAGAAGGATCTGGCGAGGGCAGACAATGCGCTGCTCGTGGCCCGCGCCAAACTCAATACGGTCACGGGCAAGGCACTGGGGGAGGGATTTGCCATCCAAGGAGAATTTGAAACGGTGCGGCCGGGGCTGGACCTACGGGTACTGACGGATCAGGCACTCGACCGACAGCCCGCACTTCGCCGACAGCAGAAAGTGGTTGAGCAAGCCGAATTCACGATCGAACAGGAACGCGCCTCGCGCATGCCGAACGTGGCGGTAATCGGCCAGTATCATCGGGAAGCCGGCGATGAATCCCTCACGGCAGGATTGAGTGTGCCGCTGCCAATTTGGTATCGCCGACAGGGAGAAATTGGTACGGCGATGGGAACGCATCGACGGGCGCAAGCGGAGCGAGATCGATTTCAGCAGGAACTGGAGCAGACCATCACCCAGCATTTTCAGGAGATGCAGACCGCGCAGGGACAGATTCAGGTCTTTGAGCAAGGACTCCTGCATCAGGCCAAAGAAGCGCTCGACATCGCGCAGTTCAGTTTTCGCCATGGAGCGACCAGCCTGCTCGAAGTCATTGACGCGCAGCGCGTGTACCGCCAGACCTTGCTCGAATATGCCCAGGCTCGAGCCGATCATTCCATTGCGCTGGCCCGATTGGAACGGGCGGTGGGAGGGTTGCCATGAACGTTCGCTTCGTGATGCCTACGGCAGTGAGTCCTCTACGGATCGCCCTGTTCCTATTGGTTGCCCTCGTGCATATGTCTTGTCAGTCGAAGGAAGAAGACACGCCGAAGCCGGCAGCCACGGCGTCCGCTGAGCCCGGTATCCTCGAATTGCCCGAAGGGGGCACGACCCTTGCCCACCTGCAGACGGATCGAGTGGCTCTCCGTCCGATCCGGACGGTTCTCAAGGCCCAGGCGGGGAAGATTTTGGCCAACGAGAATCGATTAGCACACCTGAGCGCGCGAGTCTTCGGCCATATCGTGGCCGTGTACGCCAACCTTGGCGACCGAGTCAAGGAAGGCGACCGGCTTCTCCTGCTTGATAGCGCTGCCTTTGGAGAAGCCCAGTTGGACTATCGCAAAGCGAGGACCACGCTGACCGTGACCGGAAAGGCGCTCGAACGGGCCACAGCGCTGCTGGATCGCGGCGCAATCGGCGTGGGTGAACAGCAACGGCGTGACGCCGACCATGAGAACGCGCGAGCCGATCTGCACGAAGCGGAGGAAAAGCTGCATTTACTCGGCATGACGGAGCGGGAGATCCAGCGGTTGGCCGCCAAGACATTACCCCATGCGGAGGTCGCGCGAGTCTCCCTCCGAGCGCCCTTTACCGGTGAAGGGATCGAGCGGAACGCGACGATCGGCGAAGTCATCGACCCCAATAAGATGCTGTTTACGGTGGCAGATCTCTCGACCGTCTGGGTGCGTGCCGATTTCCCGGAGCAACAGGCCGGTCGGCTGAAGACCGGGCTCACCATCGAGCTGCGGGTGTCGGCCTATCCGGACACGACGTTTCACGGCCTCATTACCTATGTGGGCGCCGTGATCGATCCCACGACACGGACTGTGACGGCGCGTGCGGATGTGGCCAACCCTGACGGCCGATTACGGCCCGAGATGTTCGCCGAGGTCAGCTTGGTCACGGACGAGCAATCCGTCTTGAGCGTGCCGCGCGCGGCGGTGCAGCAGGTCGGCAGCCGGACGGTCGTCTTCGTGGTGCGGGGACCGCGTCGGTTCGAATCCCGCGAGGT
>JBKJZK010000275.1:0-6179 GCA_046715215.1 Nitrospiraceae bacterium | reverse complement strand
TCGATTGGTATCAAGGCCTTCTTAGCCCCGCTCCTTAACACTCTCCCTGTATCTCTCCGGGCGAATCCCTGTATCTAAATAGTGTGGCGCTTCTCAGGTTTTCTTCCTCCTTCTTGGCCGGCAGAGGCTCTTTCCCGCCGCCATGTTTTCTCATGACACCGCGAAACCACGCGAACTTCCAGCCTATTCGGCTCTCGCTCCTTACAAAGCATTCAATCATCTGGGTGTAGGCCAACCTGGCACGGGTCTTGGAAACCACCTTCATCCTCATAAGGGGAACCCTTCCGTGAGCAGGCTGCGGAAAAACGATTGTGGCACGGTACAGGATGCTCAAAAAGACCGTCCAGCAAGGCCGCAGCGAGCGAAGAGGCGAGGCGTATGCTTCGGTACGTTGAGCCTCTGAGCGATGCGAGAACGCCGCTGGCGGACTTTTTCAGCATCCTGTTAGAGAGTGGGGCATGCCGAGAGAATCACAGATACAGGAACAAGGCTGGAGTCTGACAGAACTCCTCATCGTACTGGCAATCATGGGCATCATAACCGTATTGGCCGGGCCGAGTTATCAGACAGTGTCCGCAAGGGTCCAGGCGCGCAGCGCCACCGTGGAGATTGCATCGGAGCTCCGGCTCGCCAGACAACTGGCGATGGCCAGGCGGGAGCGCCTTCGGGTTATATTCGATCGAGAGGGCCGTACGATCACGTTTCGACGTGCGGATGCCGAAGGTATCCTGCACGTCTATCAATATGCGGACAAGGGGGTGGTCGTGGAGCAGCCAAGCGCTGGTCCTGAACTTCTGTTTCATCCCAGCGGTCGGTCGGCGACCCCTACAACCATTCGCGTGCGAGACAGTCAAGGACGGGAAACCACGTTCACTGTGAGCATCACCGGAAGAGTGTCCGTCTCATGACGCGGGATCGATTATTTCATGCAGAGGGCGGAGCCAGTTTTGCAGAAGTGCTTGTGGCTATGGCGCTGATGTTTATCGGGTTGGCCGGTGCGATGGGGGCATTTCAGGCAGCAGAACAGAGTCTTCGAACGGGGACATTGGCGACGCGTGCTCTGGCGATGGCGGAATCGCGGATCGAAGCAAAACGATCTGCGCGATGGGATCGTCTCTTGCTGGATGATCTGAATCACGATGGTGTCCTGGACCTTGTCATGCGTGATGATGGAGCAGGCGGCGATGTGCTGGCCGGTGATGGGGTGTATTCCGGCAGTTGGGACCAGGATGGCGTCCATCTGATCTGGACGGTGACGCCGAGCCGTTCCGGTTCGCTGTCGGCCTCAGGGCATGTCCTGCTTGAGGCTCGTGCAGTCTACGCAGTCGGCGAGGGCCAGCGTGAAGTACGAGTCGGCACGCTGCGGGCTAATCCAGTGTTCGTTGGGAGCCAGTAACGTGTCGTCACTCAGAGTAGACAGGATGGGGACAGGACGGCATACAAGAAGCACGTACCATAGAATGCGGACGGAGGCAGGGACCAGCCTGACCGAGCTGATGCTTGCGATGATGGCTGGATTGGTCATCTTGGGCGCCACGCTTCAAACCCTGTCCTATTTCCAGCAACAGTTTATGAGGCAACAACGTGAGGTCGCGCAACAGCAAGATCTTCGCCTTGGGTTAGAAGTTCTTGAGCAGGAATTACGGCTCGCGGAGTCCGGTTCTCTCACCACGGCGGCTTCGGACTCCGTGGAGTTTTCGGCGAATCTGCAAGGTCTCTCGACGACGGTCACGGCAGCTGCGGCGATCGGCCAAACGGTTCTGTCGGTCGAAGACGGGCGGGGGTGGGATGATCGGAAAACCATTGTGGCCTGTTGGGCCGAGCGCTGCGAGACGCTTGCCCTGGCTCGTGATGGACAACGGCGCCTGCTTACGGTGACGCAGCCGCTGACAGGGGCGATTCCATCCGGAGCCTTTGTCTTCCTCCTGAATCGTGTCCGCTACTACAGCCGTCGCGATGACCAGGGTGTTCTGAGGTTGCTGCGACAAGTCGATGGCGGCGCGAGTGTCCTGGTCGGAGATATCAGGGAGGCTCGGTTCTCCTACTGGGATGAAAAAGGGCAGGCCGTGACACAACCGGCGCTCGTCAGGCTGGTCGTCGTTGAGGTGATGATGTCCGATCAAGGAATTCGCACAGTCCGGGGAATTAGCCTCAGGACATAATGGTGGCACCTCCAAGAATAGGAGCGAGGATATGAAGATGGGAGAACAGCGCGCATCAGAATTCATGAATCTTTGCGACGAGGGGCACGTACTTCTCGCGTCGCTCATGCTGATCTTTCTGCTTGGGATTGCAGGCATGACGTCTCTGTATTTGGCAGGTCAGGATGGATCGGGCGTCAGTGCCATGAGAGAAGACAACGTCGCACAACAGCTGGCCGACGGTGCGGCGGATGTTGTAATGAGTTGGTTTCACGATCCGAGCGTCACCCCGACATCGGTAGCTGGATTGCTCGTGAAGCGCCATGGAGATCTCACGAGTGGGCCGTCGTTCTTCGACGTAGCCGGGCGGTCGCAGTTTGTCGGGACCGCTGACCTTCCCGACATCATGCTCGATGCGGCGAACCAAGCGGACAATCAGACATTAAATAATTCCCCCAGCGGCTTCTCCAATACCCTGGGAGGACTAGGTCGAATTCTAAAGTTGAAAGTGTATGGTCCGCTGCAGCCAGGCTTGCTGGGCACGGTTGAGGTAACGGCCACGACGGTCGATCGCCGGCCGGTTGCACGAACGGTTCAGCTTCAGCTCGGGGCTGTATCGATTCCCGCGGTTCGTGCGGCGGTGCAAGTCGGACAGACTCTCGGAGGCATGCAGCCAGGCGGTGAATCTCCCGTCATGGTCCATTGGGGCGATCAACGGGTATTGGGCGATCTCACGGTGCAGCGAGTCGAGGATTTGGTCCTCAAGAGCACTGCGGCCCCAGTTACCGGCCAGTCGTATGACCAGATGCTGTATGCGCAGGATCGTTGGACGGAATATTGGATTGGTGGGACCGTCTCGGTCATCTCTCCTCCACCCGGCCAAGGTGCGAATCCTCCGCTTCCTGAAAACGTGCACCTGCACCAATATCCGACGCCTGGGGTGAGGATCGATCAGTGGGACTACGACTCGCTCAAGAAGATCGCGCTACGCTGGGGGACCTATTATCGACTCGATCGTGTGGGACAGCTCCATCCGCAGGGGACCTCGGACTCGGATCAGGGAATCACGCCTGCGGACGTACTGGAATCTCAGGCCATCGGAGACCATCGTGGATTGGTCTTCATCGACACAGTCGATGGGCAACCGCCGCGTGTCGATAATATGGGAACGCTGGTGCTGGATACGGACTACTTTGAAGGGCTTCTGGTCGTGCAAGGTCATGTGGTGCTCAGGCCCCGTGCAGTAGGGAAATCTGTTCCGGTCCTCAGTCCATCTCCGCCTGGGACACAGTCGCTAGGGGCAAGGGTGCCGGTGCAATTGTCCGGCATTCACGTCAACGGACTGCTGTATGCAGCGGGTGCGATCAGGATTGAGCGATCCACTCGCCTGTACGGAGCGATGATGGCAGGACAGAGCGTGACGTCGATCGGAACCGGTATCGTTATGGAGGTCTGGTACAACGCCGATTTGGCGCAGGGACTCTTTCGGGGGCTTCCGGTTGTGTACCGAGCGCCCGGCACTTGGCTGGCGAAGTACTAACGTTATGGAAGGTTAAGGCTCAGGCTAAGGGTTAGATGAACGCAGTCAAATCTTCACTTAACTTGACCTCGGCCTACCGTGCTTGTTGCGGCCTTGTTGGGGTGATGAAGAGAGCGATTTCAGTAACCTGCTAAACGCAGAACTGGGACGAGACATTGGATATGACCGTTGAGACCGACATCCTGAGCGGAGGAAGGGCGGGCAAGAAGGGGGGAAGTGATGGCACTTCCAAGAAGGGGAACCGTGGGGCGAAATCGTCTCGCACGATTGAACAGAACGTGCTGGATACGCTGGTCTATCTCGGAATCATCAGTCAGGCCGACGTGTTGGCGGCAGTCGACGATTCAAAGGATGGCAGCTTCGATCTCGAAGCCGTGCTCCTCGACCGCTATCGTGTTCCGAAGAACGCTCTAGGGTCCGCCCTGAGCGATTTTTATCAATGTCCCTACCTGCCGTATGACGAACGAACGGTCATCGATGCCGACTTGTTGAAAACGCTCAACCTAGACTATCTCAGGAAGAACCTCTGGCTGCCGATCGCGCGTCGAGGCTCACTGATCGACGTGCTCACCAGCGACCCGCACGATCTCGAGAAGGGCTGGGATGTGCGCCGCACATTTCCTGGAATGACCATTCGCTACGCCGTAGGTCTGCGGTGGGACATTGAGCAATTTCTCCATCTGGCCAGGGGCCAGGGAACCAGCGGGTCCATCGGCACCATTCTCGGTGAGTTGATCAATGAAATCCATCTTGAGCCTGCCACCAATCCCGTATCCGGCGGGATCGACGAGAACGACTCAGCCATTGTCCGGCTGACCAACCAAGTGATCGCCGAAGCCGACCGCCTCGGCGCGTCGGATATTCACATCGAACCATACGCGGATCGTAAAGACATGGCTGTGCGCCTGCGCATCGACGGCACCTGTTTCACCTACATGGGGATTCCCGCGGCCTATCGGCGTGCTGTCGTGTCACGCATCAAAGTCATGGCCAATCTTGACATCGCCGAACGACGCAAACCCCAAGACGGCAAGATTCGGTACCGGTTGGCGAAGGATCGAGAGGTCGAACTGCGTGTCGCGACCCTGCCCACCTCAGGACAGGACGAAGATGTCGTGCTGCGTCTTCTGACGGCCAAGCAACCGATGCCGCTCGACGCGATGGAACTCGCCCCCGCCATCTTGCAGGCCATTCAAGCCATCGCAGAGAAACCGTACGGGATCATCTTGTGTGTCGGACCGACTGGGTCCGGCAAAACGACAACCTTGCACGCGATTCTCAAGTACATCAATACCGACGAACGAAAGATTTGGACGGCCGAAGACCCCATTGAAATAACCCAGGACGGTCTCCGCCAAGTCCAGGTCCACCCGAAGATCGGTCTCACCTTCGCGAACGCGATGCGGGCGTTTCTGCGTGCCGACCCCGACGTCATCATGATCGGCGAGATGCGGGACAAAGAAACGGCCGACATCGCCATTGAGGCCTCGCTCACCGGCCACTTGGTGCTCAGTACCCTCCATACGAACAGCGCGGTTGAAACGGTGATCCGTTTGTTGGATCTCGGCTGCGACGCCTTCAACTTTGCCGACGCCATGTTGGGAGTGCTCGCCCAGCGTCTGTGCAAACGGATTTGCATCCAGTGCAAGGAGGCCTATCATCCGAGTCGACAGGAGTACGACGAACTGGTGCAGGGGTATGGCGCGCGCGAGTGGGAGCAAGGGGGCATCGCGGATGCCATGGCGATGACGCTGTATCGTGGACGAGGGTGCGACGTGTGCAACAGGACCGGATTCAAAGGCCGTGTTCCGCTCCACGAACTCTTGATTGGCTCGGAAGAGATGAAGAGCCGTATCCAGTCCAAGGCCCGTACCGCCGAGATGCTGAGTGTGGCGATGCGGGAGGGTATGATCACGTTGGTTCAGGACGGCATTCGAAAGGTACTTCAGGGCGTAACAACATATCGGCAGGTCCGCTCTGTGGCGATGAAGTAAGCAGCAGCCCCTTGTAGTCTCTTCACTTCAGGCCATCCAAGACCCTCAGACTTCCAACAATACTTCTTCACGGTCTGCGCGGTTCTTTTTATCGAGAGCGGCGCGGCAGGCTTCGCGTGCCTGAACGGTCCATGCGAGCAGGGTCATTGACTGCCTGCTCGCGCGCCAGCACTCAACAGCCACGCGGATTATGTCCCTGACCGCAAAGTTCCATCAGCTGCTCCTTATGGTGGACAGAAACTGTACAGGCCTTGCGCCAAAAATTGTCGTTCACTCTCGCTGAAAATGGCCGAATCAATCTTCTGGCATTCCTCTTTCTTTGGGGGACTGGGCTGTCAAATCAACAGGTTAGACGAAGAGGATGGTGCGCCTCAGACGGCATGCCACTTGCTCGTCTTGAAGACGCCCTATGTCTGTCTATCCCATCATAAAGAAGATTAAGCGTCAAAAGACGTGGCTAGCACGCTCTGAGACCGGCTTCACGCTCATCGAGATGCTGATCGT
>JBKJZK010000274.1:0-2208 GCA_046715215.1 Nitrospiraceae bacterium | reverse complement strand
AAGCGGAAGAAGCCTTTCGCCCGTTCAAGTTCAGGGGGCAGGGTCTTCATCCAGCTCAGGAATCGTACAAGGTTCACCGGGCCGGGCAGCCGAACCGTCGTGGCGATTGGATGATATGATGCCCGCTTGCTCGTCGTGGATGATCGCGGTACTCCGAATTCCACATTCACCATCGGCGTCGGCGACATGCGGGTCATTGGTTCGAGCAGCGATGAGGGATCGACCTTGGCATGGCTGGTTTCCCAGACCCGCGCATAGGGATTCTGCTCGATGATCGAGGTCTTGAATGCCTCCCAATGCCCCGGAACATAGAGGTCTAGCTTGTTGAGAATGAGCTCGTCGGCACAGCGGATCGCCTGCCTGGTGACGAATCCCCCCATGCTCTCCCTGTCTGTTGGGATCGGATGCAGTAAGGCGATGACTTTTTCTAAGTGTGTGAGCCGCGCGGTGTAGAGATCGGTGATGCCATCGATGACTTCGGCTGGATCAGCCATGCCTGAGCATTCCAGGATAATCACATCCGAATCATAATCCCGCACCAGCTGGGCGATCCCCCAGGACAAGTCTTCTTTCGTGTCGCAGCAGACGCAGCCGCCGGCGAGGTTCATTACTTGTTGTGCGATGGTACCTGCGCGGGGGCCGTCGATGCTCACCTCGCCGGCTTCGTTCATCAACACGCCGGCCCGTTTTCCCTGGCCCTTCCAATATTCAAGCAGCCGCATTAGGAGCGTGGTTTTTCCAGCTCCGAGAGAGCCGCAGAGGACATAAAAGGGGATCGGGGTCGTGGTCATTGTCTCAAGGGCGTGAGGTGTAAAAGGTACGAGCATGGATCTGCGCGATGCTGGAGAGATCAGTGGTGCACATGTACGATCTCCTCATCCTGGTGCTGCTTTGCCAACGTGGTGAGATCGCAGTGGATCTCGTCCGGCTGGCAACAAGTGGTTCCCATCTGAATCGTCAGATGTTTGATGCCGAAATCGGCGCTGACTTTGGCGCGGATGGTGTGAAGCAGGTCATTGGTCAGTGCCGAATCATCTCCATCGACGAGTATATGACAGGTCATCATAATCAACCGAGGCTCGACCGCCCAGATATGGAGGTCGTGGACGTTTTTCACACCGGGGATCGCCTCGATGGTCGTCGCCACGTGTGAGGCGCTGATCTTTGGCGGGGTCGATTCCAACAAGACGTCCAGCGATTCCTTAAACAGCGGCCAGGCTCCTTTTGCAATGGCCACGACGACCAGCAAGCTGACCAAGGGATCGAGAACGGTCCATCCGGTCAATAGTATGGCTCCGCCGCTGATCACGACGCCCAGGGACACCCAGGCATCCCCCAGCATGTGCCAAAAGGCGCTGCGGATATTGAGATCATCCTTGGCTCCGTGCTGCAAGAGGAGCGCGATACTCAGATTGGCTGCGAAACTCAGGGCCGCGATCGCCATGACCCAGCCGCCATCTACTGGTACGGGCTGCAGCAGCCGTTTGAGTCCAACGAGTGCGATGCCGAGGGCAGTGAGCAACAGGATGAACGAATTCAAGAACGCCGCAATGATGCCGGCTCGATGATACCCAAATGTTCTGGCTTCTGTGGCAGGTCTGGCCGTGAGGATATGGGCATAGAGAGCAAAAAAGAGGGCGCCCTGGTCGACGAGGTTATGGCCTGCATCGCTCATGAGTCCCATGCTATCGAGGATCCATCCGCCGATGAACTCAGCGACGATGATCGCCGCGTTCAGTGCCAGGGCAAGGTACAAACGGCTGCGAAGATGTTCATAGGAGGCAAGAGTGGGCATAGATAATAATAGTGTCGCACGTGCGCGCCGAGGCGGCAAGTGTTCCGGAGACTTCTTCGAGGTTAGCCCGTATTATTCATGAATGCCTCTGCTGCAATCGCGGAGACGGAAGTCAGAATCCAATGGGTATTCTCTCTTCGCGCCAGGATCATGCAAAGGGCGCTCGACCTCGCAAGCGCGGTGGCGACGCACCTGGCCGCGGTCGGCACAGCGGCCAGGCAGTCGGGCTCGCCGCGCAGTCGGTCAACATACTGTTTCAAGGATGCCTCCCTCCCTCGCGGCTCCGCGCGCCTGTCTCGCTTGGCGACTGCGCGATTTCGCGACGAACCGTCATGAATAATGAGGGCCTCGCCGCCGTTCGTTTCTACCGATCCCCCCATTTGAGTTTTTCTCTGAGCACATCGTAGTAATTG
>JBKJZK010000273.1:0-2523 GCA_046715215.1 Nitrospiraceae bacterium | reverse complement strand
GATCTCAAAACCCTCCACGCTAAGATCGGACAACTGGCCCTGGAGAATGATTTTTTAGAAGGGGCGCTCACCAAGGCGGGCTTGCTGAGCGCAAAGCGATGATCAACCGAACCCACGCCCTGTCGGTGGTTCGACAATGTCAGATTCTGGGGCTATCTCGCTCGACGGCCTACTCCCAGCCGGCGCCGGTCTCGGCAACAGCGCTAGCGCTGATGCGTCAGATTGACGAGCTGCATCTGGCCTATCCGTTTGCCGGAGCGCGCATGCTGCGAGACCTCTTGCGGAGAGCCGGCCATGCGATTGGCCGGCGGCACGTCGCCACGCTGATGAGGCGCATGGGGATCGAGGCGGAGTATTGCACTCCTCGCACCAGCCAGCGGCATCCCACCCACAAGGTCTATCCGTATCTCCTGCGCCATCTGGAGGTCACTCGCCCGAATCACGTGTGGGCGGCAGACATCACCTACATTCCGATGCAGCGCGGCTTTGTATATTTGTTTGCCGTTCTGGACTGGGCAAGTCGCCGGGTGTTGGCGTGGCGGCTCGCTAACACGCTGACCACCGACTTCTGTCTCGAAGCGGTCCAGGAGGCCCTGACCCGCTATGGCACGCCGGAGATCTTCAACACTGATCAAGGGTGTCAGTTCACCAGTCTGGAGTTCACGGGGCTGCTGAAAGACCACGGCATCCAGATCAGCATGGACGGGAAAGGGTGTTGGCGCGACAATGTGTTTGTCGAGCGGCTGTGGAAGAGTATCAAATACGAGGAGGTGTATCTGCACGCCTACGAGACCGTCAGCGCCGCGCACCAGGGATTGGAGCGCTACCTGACGTTTTATAACCAGACAAGGCCGCACCGAACGCTTGACGGTCACACACCGGATGGAGTGTACTTTGATAACCTGCCGACCCGGCATACCGCCGCATAGGCAGACCACGCGAGGCGCCACTTAAGAATAAGAATATTCTGTCCAACCAACCGGGGCCATCTCTATACATATCAGATAGGCAACTCTCGAAATGCGAAACCGAACGATGCATGGCACCGAGGTTCACAGACGTATGAGTGCCCCAAAACTCCTTGAGCTTTAAGTATCCCAACCGGTATTCCACCAAGGCAGCTTCGACAAGCCGAACATACGTTGAAGCCAGAGCATTAATTTGGAAACTTGAAGAAACCGGACTTATGAACAGAGTCTTTAACCAATACTGCGGGAACCCTTCTGGGTATTCGTCGATCTCCGGGACGTTTATAGAGACATACATGACCACTCCTGCCTAACTATAATTAGCCTGATCTGCATAAGATGTGGAGTTCTGATTTTCTGTCCGTATAGCACACCTTGGGATGTCTTGGAACAGAACGAGGGGATTCTGAATTTGCTTCTGGCAGCAGCTCGACTCACGCTTCAAGAAAACCAGAAGGTTCCCTTAAGTTTCCCTAGGCAACATCGTCCCAAATTCTTAGGTAGAGCATCTCCATTGGCAAGCCCGCCGGATCATGCGATGGCTTTCCGGCGAAAGAAGCTAGTTCTCCTTGGCTTGCTTCAGCTGTAATGAACGCAACGGTCGCATCCAAACCATCGTCAGCTTGAACGTTCTTCCGTAGGGTCTTGGATCGAACATCGGCCAAGAGCACTGAGGCGCCAGGTTCGAACCGTTGCAGAACGTGGAGCCGCTCTTCCCCGCCCTCGGCGGAGGTCTTGCTGTACTTCATGGGACTCCGGTCCGCAAGCGCCCAGAAGCAAACCTCAGGGTGAATCTCGTGGATACCATGCTTCTGCCCACGGATGCTCGACAGGAGCCGGTCAACATCCCTGATTTTCCGACTGATACCCCAGGTCTGCGCGCTGACGCTTCTTCCAATATGCGCTCGATTGATCTTCCGGGCCGCTTTGATTCCATCTGCATTGAGAGCCTCTCTGCAAGGAACCGGAAAGACGCTCGATTTCCTTGGCTTTCCAAGAACTTCCCGGGCTAAGCGGTCGCATGGTCTAATCGGAGCATCTGCCCACGGCAACCCGATGGGGACATCGATTAAAATGCGTTCGGCCCCCCAAAACGCGGACACCAAGTCGTTGATCGAGGGAAACAGTCGCCACGCCAAGACGCCACCGTTTCGTGTGACCGCGAACCAACCGGCCTTGCACCCGTCAACTCCAACGTGTTGCCGCATTTTATTCCAAGTCGCCTAACTATTAACTGAGCTGAGGAACAGAAACGGGGACATGCTGATTTGTTGCTGGTAGCTGCTCAAATCACGCGTCAAGAAAACCTGAATGTCCCCTTAAAATTCACCCGGATCCGCAGGGTTATTCGCGGCAGGTGAAAACGCGGCGTGTCGCGGGCGTGCTCGTGGCGGCGGCCAGGCTCGCCGCGCAAGCCGTCGGTGCGCGCCGCCCCGGGGCGCCACCGGCGTTCAGTCTTCCACGCCCACGCCGATCACGATGAGAACCGCATAGTCCTGCTTCGTGCAGCCCTCGACCGGAGGCATCGCTCCCCCTGGCGCAACTGGAAACGCAG
>JBKJZK010000272.1:0-2392 GCA_046715215.1 Nitrospiraceae bacterium | reverse complement strand
GAATAAGCCGACCTTGCTCGTGATTGACGACGAGGCAGGTCCTCGTGACGCCCTGAAAGTGATACTCCGCCCCTTTTTCAATATCCATACAGCGGAATCAGCCAGTGCAGCGATTGACGTGCTGAACTCCCAGCCGATCGACATCATCACACTCGATCAGAAGCTTCCAGATCGCCAGGGCATAGATCTCCTTCAGGACATCAAACATCACCACGACAGCGTTGAGGTCATCATCATCACCGGATACGGAAGCTTAAAGTCCGCCATGGAAGGGATACGCCATGGTGCCGCAGGCTACCTGCTCAAACCTTTCAACGTCACGGAATTGCTTTCCCTCGTCAACCAGACACTCGAAAAGAAGCAACGCCTCGATTTTCTCAGGAATTCTCTCAAGACATCAACCGGCCTCTGGGGATCAGAGACGGAATGCGCACAAGCGTGGAAGGAATTACTCGCGGGATACCAGGTGATCGGGAAACCGCCGTCAGACCATGCGTCCAGCTCCGAATCCATGCCGGACCTTCTCCCTCTACTCTCCGACCTGCTTGAAGCCAAGGATCGCCAGTTGCTCAACCACTGCAGTCGAGTCAGTTTCTACTCCACACTCTTGGCCAACCGCATCAACCTAACACTCGCCGAGCACAAATCGTTGGCGTTGGGGGCATTCCTCCACGACATCGGCAAGATCGGGCCTGAAACCTATCAATTTGCCGACGATGAACTCGCCGTGACCGGAGAGGCTGTCGGCAATCGGCAACACCCGGAGCAGGGCGCGAAACTCGTGCTACCGCTGGGACTATCGGCTGAGGTAGGGCAGATTATTGCCTATCACCATGAACGGTGGAATGGCTCAGGCTATCCCTTTGGACTTCAGGAAGAAGGAATTCCTCAACTGGCCCGCATTGTCTGTCTAGCCCAAACGTTCGACCACCTGACCGCGGAACTTCCTGGCCGGACGCCCCTCTCGATTGATGACGCCTGCCAACGGATGCTTTCGTATGCCGGCACACACTTCGAACCGAAGTTGACCGAACTCTTTGCGCGCGTGGTCCAGGAATGCAAGGCATCCCTTCCTGCCATGGCGATGGCTACTACTCCGACCGACCGATCCGACTCCTAAACAGATGCTGAAAAAGTCCGCCAGCTTTGTTCTCGCATCGCTCCCAAGGGCCGTTAAAGGTAAGACGTGAAAGGTGAAACGTCGGGCTGCCGGATGCTCTTCGTCCGAAACCTTTCACGTTTAACGATTCACGTCCACAGATCGCTGGACGGCCTTTTGAGCATCCTGTGAGTTAATCGGCAAGCATCGCGAACGTCCCCTTCTCCGAGTCCCACCGGGGGCGAAAATAGCTACTCCGCAGTCCACTCACTTACTCAGACCGCTTCTCCTTCGCTTCCGCGATGAGTTCCGCTGCCGTTTCACGCACTTTTTTCGTAATGGTCGGACCGCTCAACATTCGGGCGATTTCCTCTTCTCGCCCTATCCCCTTGAGCGTTCTGACCGACGTGGATGTTCGTTGACTCTCCAGCCCCTTTTCCACAAGTAGATGGTGCTCCGCTTGGGACGCGACCTGAGGAAGATGAGTGATACAAAACACTTGATGGAATGCCCCAAGCTTCCGCAATCTCGTTCCCATTGCTGCAGCAACTGCCCCCCCGACTCCCGTATCGATTTCGTCAAATACCAGGACCGGAACCTGGTCCATCTCGGCCAACACCGTCTTGAGCGCCAGCATGATGCGCGAGAGTTCCCCGCCGGACGCCACCCGACCCAAAGGTCTCGGCAGTTCACCCGGATTGCTTGAGAGAAGGAACTCCGCTCGATCACGCCCAGCCGGTCCGAGACCCTCGTCCGACTCATCGCTCGAGACCGTGACTTGAAAGATCGCCTGCCCCATTTTCAACGCTGCCAGCTCCGCTCCCACAAGCGTCGTCATTCGCTTGGCCGCGTCAATTCGCTTCCTAGACAGCTGCTGTGCCAGTGTGCGGAGACGGCGGGCCTCTTCGTCCAGCCGCGCGGTCAACTCAGCAGTTCGCTCATCACGATTGTCCAATAACTGCAGCTCCTCCTGCACCCGTCTGCCAGTCATTAATACCGCGTCAACCGACCCTCCATACTTTTTCTTCACCCGCTGGATCAGGTCGAGGCGGTCCTCCACGACAACCTGTCGGTCAGGATCGGCCTCTAACTGTTGTGCATAGTCGCGCAGCCGCCCGGCAAGTTCTTTGAGTTGGATCGCCGAGTCCGAAACAGCCTGTTCACAATCACCCATCGTCGGATCGGTCTGGGCCAACTCTGCAATGGTTCGCCCAAGCCGCCCCAGCCTGGTGAGGACAGCCTGCTCATCCGCCTGCAACTCGACATGAGCCTCGTCGGCCAATTCCCTGAGCC
>JBKJZK010000271.1:0-2797 GCA_046715215.1 Nitrospiraceae bacterium | reverse complement strand
CCTATGAGCAGGTGGTCAAGATGGTGCGCGGGGAACCGGGCACATCGGTGGCACTGGGCGTGAAAGGAGAGGCAGGCGTGCGTGAGGTGGCGATCACGCGTGTCGCCAGCGAAAAGCTCTATAAGGGCGAGATGGGATCACATGGTGGTCCGGCGCGATAGTTACTTATCTGAAGAAGAGTGAGGCCGATCGGTTGTGGCAGCAACAGACTAAATGGCGTACGGCGAACCCACGCACGTGGTGGACTGGCATCCCGGACGCATGGCGAGCGGGACATTGAACATTCAGCTTTTGCCCATCGTGGATCACCGGCAAGCTTGCGAGGTATATTTAGCCCTCGGCAAACAACTGGGGACGAGATGACGAACGCGCTGCTCCGTCTTGGTATCAGCCGTTGTCTCCTCGGCGAAGAAGTCCGCTTCGACGGGGGACATAAGCGGGACACTTTTCTGACGGAGGTGTTGGGTCGCTATGTGGAGTGGGTCCCAGTCTGTCCCGAGGTAGAGGCAGGACTGGGCACTCCTCGCGAGGCGATGCGGCTGGTTGGCGATCCTCAGAATCCCCGACTCGTGACGATCAAGAGTGGGATAGATTACACGCGCGCACTGGGAACGATGACCTGGAATCGTATCGATAAACTTAAAGATTTGGATTTATCCGGGTACGTGTTTAAGAGGGGTTCGCCGAGCTGCGGTATCGAGCGAGTTCCTATCTACAATGAGCATGGGAAGCCCACCCGGACCGGGGTCGGACTGTTTGCGCGGGCCTTTATCGAGCAGTTTCCGCTGGTTCCGGTCGAAGAAGAAGGGCGGCTCTGCGATCCTACGCTCAGGGAGAATTTTATCGAGCGGGTCTTCTGTTACCGCCGCTGGCAGGATCTCTTGCAGAGCGGAGTCACGAGGCAGGCCCTGGTGCAGTTCCACACGCTCCACAAGTATTTGCTATTGGCCCATCACCCGCAGCAATGCGAGGTGCTCGGACAGCTGATCGGTCAGGCTCATCAGCACCATCCCAAGGAACTCGCCCACCGGTATGGGGAACTGTTCATGAAAGCGTTGGCCGTGAAGGCGACGGTGCGCAAGCACGTGAACGTGCTCCAGCACATTATGGGGTATTTCAAGAAGTGGCTCGGCGCACACGAGAAAGCCGAGCTGCTGGGCGTGATCGGCGATTATCATGACGGGCTCACGCCATTGATCGTTCCTCTGACACTGATCAAGCACTATGTCCAGATCTTTGACGTGAGCTACGTTCTGGATCAGGTCTATCTCAATCCGCATCCGAACGAGCTTATGTTGCGCAATCATGTGTAGCAGACTGTTGAAAAAGTCAGTCTTCTCACCCGCCCACCCCAAGCGCGCCAAAACGCGCTTTTCCCCGAGCATCGTTCTCGCATCGCTCTTGAAACCCGTGAAACGTAGAACACGGATGGAAGGCTCACTGCGGTACGGGAATGGCGTGCGTCTTGGCGGCCTCAGGGTGGGCGGGGTGTGCCAGGGCCTGTTTGAACAGCCTGCGGGCCTTGTGGGAGCCGCTCGCACCACCTACGCACTGTGTTTCCGCAAGTCCCTGAATTGGTCTTCAATGCTCTGTGTATGAAGAAGAAAGGAGTCAGGTAATGGCGGCTGTAGTACGAGGAGTGATTCTTGTGGGACACGGAGGCATTCCCAAGGGGTGCCCGCAGGAATTGATTACGAAACTGAAACGATTGGAAGGGCAACGGCGGGCGGCAGGCACGCCGATGTCGGCAGAGGAACATGAATTGGACACAAGAATTCGCCGCTGGCCAAGGACGGCAGCGACAGATCCCTATCAATTGGGGCTCGAAGCGGTAGCGGCACAACTGCGAGCTCAATTGGATGGGGCGCTCTTTGCAGTGGCCTACAACGAGTTCTGTGCGCCAACGTTGGAGCAGTCGGTGGAGGATCTGATCAAGAAGGGCGCGACGCACATTACCGTGACTACGACGATGTTTACGCCGGGTGGTTCTCACTCGGAGATTGAAATTCCGGAAATTCTCGATCATCTGCGGCCGCAGTATACCGAGGTCGAACTCCGTTACGCCTGGCCGTTCGATCTGAATCTTGTCGCGAGTACGTTGGCAGAACAGATCAAGCGCTTCTCATGAACAGGATCGCGGAACGTATTTGCATGGCAAAGGAGAGGAATTAATTTACGGTGGGAGGATTCTTTTTCGGTCCTCGCCAAGTGTACAATGAGCCACCACGTTGCAGGGAAATAATCGAGTCATGGGATGTTGCCCCTCAAAGTTGAGTTAGCGAAAGCCTTCCATGAGACCCAATCATTCAAGTGGGACCCCGTGACAGGGTTCACACTCGCTTCTGGCTTGAAGAGCCCCTTCTACGTCGATTGCCGGTCATTGATGGCCCATCCGGGATCGCGCCGTCTTGTGGCCAACCTCGCGTACGAATCGTTGCGGCCGGTCGAACTCGACTGTCTTGGCGGACTGGAAATCGGAGCAATTTCCATTGCCACCAGCATCTCGGACTTTGCGTTTGCGGCCCAGCCACCGCGAACGTGGCGGACCTTCGTATTGCGGAAGCATGCGAAGGATCATGGGCTCTCAAAACTCATCGAAGGAGCGTTTCAACCGGGGGATCGAGCTGTCATTGTCGATGATGTGCTGACAAGCGGGGGCTCGCTTCTCAAGGCTGTTGCGGCTGCGAGGGGTGCCGGCCTGGCTGTGACGCATGCCGTGGTGATCGTAGATCGGAAGGAACAGGACGGTCGGCGCAAGGTTGAAGCGGAAGGGCTGACGCTGGTGAGTCTGTTGACC
>JBKJZK010000270.1:0-4687 GCA_046715215.1 Nitrospiraceae bacterium | reverse complement strand
CCAGTATCGGCGGATATCAAAGGATACTTAAGCGGTGGTGCCGGTCTTCGAGAAGTCCAAAATGTCAGAATGGACTTCGTGCTCGTTCCTTGGTGGGACCTCAGGGTCATGGGTTCCACCCAGCCGGGTTGTACGGGTGCTCAGCAGGCCGTCTCCTCCGAAGCGGTCTGCAGCGGACGGTCCTCTGTGGAGTTGGCGCGCGAGGCCGGCGCGCTGACCCAGCGCGCGAGCACCTCTGCCAACACCTTGGGTTGCACGGGCTTACTCAGGTAGTCATCCATGCCGGCGGCGGAGCACCGGTCTCGATCCTCCTGCTGGGCATTCGCCGTCAGGGCGATAATGGGAACATGGCGAGAGGCATGAGGCGAGAGGAACGAGCCTTCCTCTTCTTTGTTTCCCTCTGGTCCCTTGCTCATCGCCTCTCGCCGGCGGATTTCTCGCGTCGCTTCAAGGCCGTCCATTTCAGGCATTTGGCAATCCATCACGACCGCGGCATAGGCGATGCGCGCCAGGGCATCGAGGACCTCTCGGCCGTTGGCCACGAGATCCACACGATAGCCCAACTTTTCCAGCATGCGTACGGCGACCTTCTGGTTGATGACGTTATCCTCAGCGACCAGAATCCTGGCGGTAGCCCGTGCGCTCGCCTCAGCCAAAGTATGTCTCGTGACCAGCGCGGGTCGACCTGCGAATGGCCCCTCACGGACGGTGGCCTGTGCGGATTGTGTGAGCACGGTGGTGAGACACGCATACAGTTGCGCCTCCCGCACCGGCTTGGTGAGGTAGCCGGCATAGCCGGCGGCCTGCGCCGCTGTGGCATCACCGCGCTGCCCCTGTGACGTCAGGAGGATCAGCCTGGTCGGCGCCAGCGCAAGATCGGCCTTGATCGCCCTGGCCAGTTCCAGGCCGTCCATCCCAGGCATCTGCATGTCAATGATGGCCAGATCGCACGCGGCGTCATCCGTCGCCGCGGTGCGCAAGCTGGCCAAGGCCTGAGGGCCATCCGCTGCCAGCAGACACCGGACGCCCCATTTCGTCGCATACGATTCCAGGATGCGGCGGTTGGTGGCATGGTCATCCACGATGCACAGACCTCGCCCGTGCAAATCCTGGGAGACCAGGTCGCGCACTGCCCCTGTGCCTGGCGGCTGTGTGTCGAGCTGAACCGTGAACCAGAACGTACTGCCCGCCCCCAACCGGCTTTCCACTCCGATTTGGCCGCCCATGAGCTCCGTGAGCTGTTTGCAGATGGCCAGCCCCAATCCCGTGCCCCCGTACTTACGCGTGGTCGAGGTATCGGCTTGACTGAACGCCTGAAATAGGTGCCCCTGCGCGTCAGAGGACAGGCCGATACCAGTATCCTGCACCTCAAACCGCACCATGGCATCAGTCTCGGTGTGCTGAGCCAGTGTGACGGAGACCACGATTTCGCCCTGCTCCGTAAACTTGATGGCATTCGACACGAGGTTGAGCAGGATCTGACGGAGTCGTCCGGGATCGCCACGGAGTGCGTCGGGCACGTCCGCGTGAACCAGACAGGCCAGGTTCACTTTTTTGCCGAACGCGCGCTCGGCGACCAGGTCCAGCGTCTCGGCCACCGCGGTGCGCAGGTCGAAGTCGATGATTTCCAACGCCAGCTTGCCGGCTTCAATCTTGGGAAAGTCGAGGATTTCGTTGATGATGATGAGCAGGTGTTCACCGCTGCTGCGGACGATCTCGGCAAATTCACGCTGCTCGGGCGTGAGGCCGGTATCGAGCAAGAGACCAGTCATGCCGATCACCCCATTCATGGGGGTGCGGATTTCGTGACTCATAGTGGCCAGGAAGTCCGACTTGACCCTGACCGCTACCAGCGCTTTCTGGCGAGAGACTTCCAATTCAGCCGTCCGCTCGCACACCCGATTTTCGAGCGATTTATTGACCGTCTGCAAACACTCAGCTTGGGTTTGAAGGACGCCAATGGTCGACAATACTACGTGCGTAAGGCGTTCGATCGCCCCTTCCTCAGGGAAGGCCGATTGGATTTGATGGAGGGGACTAGCAGCGCCTCCGCTCACCGTGTCGAGGGAGCTTTGGAGAGCAAGCCATATTCCACGGAAAATTCCTGACACACGCCACATCATCATGTGCATGACAGAAAGGGCCACAATTATGAGGACAATACTCACTCCAAGCAGCTGTCCAACCATTTGCAGCCGATCCCGTTGCGCCTGCGCAAGCGAATATGTCACCCGCACCCAGGCAGTAGGTTCCTTGTCGGCATAGAGAGGTTCCACGATGACGACGAACGGATCCCCGCTCCGTCCTTGCCCATGCGATATATGCTCGGTCATGCTGGAGCGTTGCAGGATCCAGTCAGGCTCAGTCACTACCGTGCCGATACGTGCCGGATGTTTTGCGGCTACGATCATGTTGTCGAGATCAATGACATCGATTTCCAGAAGATCAGCATCGGTGAGATACTGATTCATCGCCTCCTGAACGCGGAAGAGGTTGTCAATGAGGGCCGTCGCACCTATGATCGCAAAAGTGCGCGAGAAGGCGGCGGCTCTCTCCTCAGCAGCGTGCAGGATGATCTTGCCTTGCTGAACGATGACGAAACCGGACCCGCCGGCCATAATTACAAAGATGAAGCCGGAGAGCCCGAGCATGACTCGGAACTCCAAGCTATGACGCCATAGTGTTAAAGGCCTGCCGAACCATGTGAAGAACCAAGAGACCATCGTGGTGATAGATCCCAAGTGAATGTGTCAGGGGAACTCGATTGGGATGGACATTTCGCCCTGTGTCGGCACGGTGATCTCGTGCTGCCGTGCCCCGAGCGTTTCATGCGAGTCGGTTACTTGCACAATACACTCCATGTTCTAGGGATAGACATGCGAAGTGTGGTGCACTTCGGCAGTACGGCCCCCAACGGATCACTCCCGTCGATGTTGTTATCGGTTGAAAGCTGTTAGATCTTGAGCAGAAAGAGTGACGGTTGAAATTCCCCTAATTTTGTGGCCACCACTTAGCAGGCTGCGGAAAAACTATTGTGGCACGATGGAAATCCAACGGTCCGCACGTTTAGGACAACAGAAGAACCGCGCGCAGGAGAGCCGCACGAAACAGACTGAGGTCGAGGTCAGGTTGAGCAAAGTCTCGACTTTTGGAGGATGTGGGTCAGCGCCGACATTCACTCCCATCGAACAGCAACGGGCTCTGATGGACTCTATCGGTATCAGGACGAAAACCTTAAGGTGACAAGGGTGGCCGACGCTACGATACCCGGCACAGCGCGTAAACCCGGATTGTTCATGAATACCATCGCGAAATCGTTTGGAAGCCAGGCGATTGCAGCAGAAGTGTTCATAACGAGTCTGGGTTAAGCCGGAATTTCCTTCACCTGTGTCAAGTTCAGCTCGAATTGTTCCGATAACACCGCGTGCAGGACTCTCGCTCTCACGGCGGAGTGATCACGAGGCCGCAGGGAGGATCGTATCTCACGCCGATTCGCGTCGATCTTGGAGCCCGGGCAGCAGGGGCTTCAGCGCGGACCATCACGAAGGTGCTGGACCCCCTTCAAGAGCGAGTGAATGTGGCCATGTTTCTTGACGGTATTCACGAAGAGGCGGCCTGATGAAACAGACACCAAAGAATCGCGCTAAGACATCTCGCGGTTCGAGATCGTCCACGCCCCATAGCCTAATAAACCCTGCGGCGCTGGAAACACTCCCAATCGGGGTGGTACTTCTCGATAGTCGGCTTCGCATCCTGTCTGTGAATGCTGAAGCCGCTCGCCTCCTAGGACACTCAGCTGATTTCTGCTCATCGAAACCGCTCCAGGAAATATTGCTACAGCCACCTGAGGCATCCGGCCACAACATCTCGACGCGCATTCAAGAGTCCCTTCCCGATCGTCGCCCCATACAAGCAACCCAGACGACGCTCACAGGGCCCAGACACGAATCACATCCGGTTGAATGGAGCTGTGTTCCACTGGACACCGACGCAGACGCTGGCTGGGTATTGACGATACGTGACCTGACTCGCGAGAGAGAGCTGCAACAAGACTACGACCATCTGGCGCGCGTGGCAGAAGAAAGTCCGTCCCCCATTATCGAGTTGGACTCCGATATGAATCTCGTCTATGCGAATCCCGCGATGACGCAGTTGCTGCAGCGGTTTGGCTATGATGCGAGCGGATTTCCTGCCGTGTGCCCTGGTGAGCTCTCACGGCTTGTTCGCCGCTGCCTCGAATCAGGACAGGAGATACGGGGGGAAGAGGTCTGCTTGCCTGAGGCAAGCTTTACATGGATTTTCTGCCCAGTCACCTCGCAGCGATTGGTTCGGGGTTACGCAGTCGATATGACCGGCGTCAAGGCAGCCCAAGTGGAGCTGCGCCGGTCAGCGGAATATCTTCGTGACAGCAATCGTCAATTGGATAAGGCGCTCCAGGAAACGCAAGCTGCCGCTCGCGTGAAGACGTCGTTCCTGGCGACCGTG
This sequence comes from Nitrospiraceae bacterium, assembly GCA_046715215.1. Taxonomy (GTDB): domain Bacteria; phylum Nitrospirota; class Nitrospiria; order Nitrospirales; family Nitrospiraceae; genus Palsa-1315. The sequence continues at coordinate 202 of JBKJZK010000270.1, read as the reverse complement.
AGCCACGAGTTGCGGACGCCGATGAACGGAGTCATTGGCCTGGCGGACTTATTGCTGGATACGGAGCCCTCGGAGGAACAGCGATCCTATATCGAACCCATTCGTCAGTGCGGCGAGATCTTATTGAACTTGATTAACGATATTCTGACGTACGGCAAGATTGAAGCCGGCAAACTAGAACTGGAATGTATCGACTTCAATC